>JALVEF010000393.1 GCA_027031185.1 Saprospiraceae bacterium | reverse complement strand
AGAGGATTTCGCCACCGACGCTGGTCCAGGCGAGCCCGATGGCGACACCGGGCGGGAGGTTTTCCTGGTAGATGTCTTTGGGGAAAGGCTCCGGTCCGAGGATGTCGGTGAGCATCTCCGGCGCAAACTTGACTTTCTTTTTGCCTTCCATGGCAATTTCCTTGGCGGCATAGCGCGCGAGTGCTGCAATTTTCTGCCGAAAGGCCCGCACACCCGCTTCGCGGGTGTAATGTGCAATTAACTTGCGCAGCACGGTGGTGGGGATGGAGACCTGAGACTTCTTTAAGCCGTGCTCTTCGAGGACCTTGGGTACGATATGGCGTTTGGCGATCTCCATTTTTTCTTCGAGCGAGTAGCCGCTGATGTGGATGAGCTCCATCCTGTCAAGAAGTGCTGGCTGGATGCCGGAGATGGTGTTGGCGGTGCCGATAAACAGTATTTTGGACAAGTCATATTCGATGTCCAAATAATTGTCGTGGAAGGAGGTATTCTGCTCGGGATCCAATACTTCCAGGAGGGCGGACGAGGGGTCACCGCGGAAGTCAGTGCCGATTTTGTCCATCTCATCAAGGATGAAAACGGGATTGGAAGACTTGACTTTGCGAAGACTTTGGATAATACGCCCGGGCATGGCCCCGATATAGGTACGGCGGTGTCCGCGGATTTCGGATTCGTCGTGCAAACCGCCGAGTGAGATGCGGGCAACCTTGCGCCCCAGGGCCCGTGCGATAGACATGCCGAGGGATGTCTTACCGACACCGGGAGGGCCCCATAGACAGAGGATAGGAGCCTTCATGTCGCCCTTGAGCTTGAGGACGGCCAGGTGTTCGAGGATGCGTTCTTTGACCTTTTCGAGGCCGTAGTGGTCTTTGTCCAGTATTTCTTTGACTTTTTGGAGGTCAAAGTTGTCGGGGGTGTATTCTTCCCATGGGAGGTCGAGGAGCAATTCGATATAGTTGAGGGAATTGCCGTACTCGGCCATTTGGGGAGGTGTGCGCTTGAGTTTTTCTAATTCCTGGTAAAAGGCGTCTTTGGCGCGTTCGGGCCATTTTTTGTTCTTTGCTCGCGCTTCGAGTTTGTCGAAGAGTTGTTGTTGAGGACTTTCGCCCAGTTCTTCCTGGATGGTTTTTAGTTGTTGGTGGAGGAAGAAGTTGCGCTGTTGTTCTTCGATAGAACCGCGTACCTTACCTTCAATTTTGGACTTGAGACGCAGCAGGCTCAGCTCGGTTTCCAGCTGTTTGAGGATGGCTTCTGCTTTGTCATAGAGGTCGTCAGCGGCCAGGATTTTTTGCTTTTCTTCGACGGGAGCATTGAGATAAGATGCGATGAAGTTGAGCAGGAAAGAGTCAATGGTAATATTACGGAGCATCACCGTGGCATCGTTGGGGATGTTGGGAGACAGCTCGATGATGTCCCTGGCGCGATCCCGGATGGCGGAGATAATGGCTTTGAATTCCGCCTTTTTTTTGAGTGGTTTATAGTCGCGAATTTTGATTTTTCCTGCCAGGTGGGGCTCGGTTTGGTTCAGTGAAAGGAGGTCAAAGCGCTTTTTGCCGCGGATGATGGCGGTCTTGGTGCCATCGGGCATGGTGAGTAGCTTCTCAATGACGGACAAGGTGCCGACATGGTATAGGCCGTCCCAATCGGGGTCTTCGGTTTCACCGTCTTTTTGTGCGACCACACCGATGTAGCGGTTGGTAGCAAATGCATATTGAATGGCGCTGACAGACTTATTTCTTCCGATGCTGATGGGTGTCACGACGCCCGGAAAGAGGACAGTGTTGCGAAGTGCGAGCAAAGGCACTTCTTCGGGGAATGTTTCATTATTGTTTTTGGTGTCGTCGTCTTCTCCGGCGAGATTGAAAAGGGACATGATCTCGCTCCCTTCGCCGGAAAGCCAATATTCCTTTAAGTTGTCAAACATATTGCAAACGGCAGGGCCGTGTTTTGGTTAAGAAAAGGGCGACTGTCCGGATTTGGTTGTATGGAGACAGTTGCAGACATCAGATGAAAGTGCCAAAACGGCAGTGGTTTGCGAGAAACATGCCCGATAAAAGGGGCGCCAAGTATTGTGCCACAGGGATAAAGGGCCTGTTGGTAGGTCAAAATGGCAGTCAGGTGCTGTCTGCATCGGCTGTTTCGGGCATTTCGTCGTCCACGGTATCTAATTCGATTTTAAGATTGTCAATGATAAAGTCCTGCCGTTGGGGCGTGTTTTTCCCCATGTAATAGGCAAG
>JALVEF010000392.1 GCA_027031185.1 Saprospiraceae bacterium | reverse complement strand
ATAGTTGGCCCCGTTGTGGAAGACATTGGAATAGCTGATCTCGGGCCCGTCTACATAAAGCCCTTTGCGCGCATCAAAGAGAATAGCAGGAGGCACCGCAATAGACAGCACCGGTATGGTGGATGGCGGCTCGTCAATGAAGTAGGTCAAGGCACGATACCGCCGCTTCTTGTCCGGAAATACGGTCAAAACACGGACGACTGTTGTCTTGGATAGCTTAAAGGGATGGCGATAGCGCTTTTTCCTTGGGGTAGGCACATCACCATTGGTGGTGTAATACACAAGCGCGCCGGCCGGCGCATCAATACTAACCCGCACAGAACCTCTGTAAAAACCCGCGCGCGGATGCACACTGAAGTAGTGACCAGCAGATGGCAATACCTGCGCCCATAGCACGCCCCCCCAAATACTCCACAGAAGGGCGGTCAATAGCGATTGTCTCCTTCTTTTGCGGCTCACGCCGCAAAAATAAGCTTTTTGGGTGAAAATTGGGTGACTGTTTAGGTGCTCCTGTTTTTAGGGATAAAACAGGAGCACCTAAACAGTTACAAGCGCACAAATCAAAAACTTAGGGCCGGATCTGTTGACGTATCATTTTCTTCACCATGACTTCATCACCGGTCTTGACACGATAGTAGTACACGCCGTTTTCCGAAAACAAATCCGCTTCGAATATCTCACGATGTAAGCCCGCCGGATAATGCTTGCTGCGCGTGGCCAGCAAGACGCCGGAAGCAGAATACACCGATAGTTCCACATCCTGATCATGTGTCAATCCAAATTCAACGGTGACCAAAGTGGAAAAGGGATTGGGCCGGCTTTGGACATGTGTCAATGCGTGATGCGGCCGGCGAAACTGAAGGTCAAGTGTCATCTCCTGCCGGCTGTCATCAAAACATCTGGATTTGACAGGGCTATTGGTGACCCGGATGGCATCACTCAGCCGGCCATAGCGCCGTGCTTTGAAGCGAATGGCAAACCAGCCGGATTTGTTGTCAGATGTAACCAAGTCCGCCACGGCGATCAATCCTTCGGACACCTGTGTGAGATTGACGGCATTCTCCATCCATTCGGCGGATGCACGTTCAAAGCCCTCAAAGGACAATATTTCCGGATCGAAGCGCAAGCTCAGCTGATAGGCGCCTGAAGTCAGTTCCGGCGAGCACAGGCGCAAACTGTACATTCGGCCCGGAATCAATGCCTCATCATCCGCCACCACCATACAAGATGTACGAGACCGGGCAGCCACGCCCTTGGCATTATTATAAGGACCGTCATACGCCGAATCATTGATATCGCCGTATTTGAAGCCCACAAAGTCCATGGTCTGGTCATGAGTCAGCAAGCTAATGGGCTGCCAACCATAATCAGTCCCAAACGGCTCAAGAATATCAGGAAACTGCACACCGGCTGCTGTGAAACCCCATACCGGCACTTTGGCAAAATGGTCTATTTTCCCCAAAACAAGTCGCCGGATCTCCACAGCCTCCAACTGATCCGCCTGATCTTGAGCGAGCACATTTGCCGCCAGTGACTGATAGGGGGACGTAAAGTACGGCGCCGCCAAAATGTGCGCGACCAGGCGCTGGACATCGCTCATATCCACTCCGTCCGGATAAGTTTGATCCGCCTTACTCAACTGGATAGCATAACCGTGGCCTTGCGGCAAGGACAGTTCGTATTGGCCGTGCGTATTCGTATGTGTGACGTACGCAGGCAGGCCGGCGTCCGCCGGTAGTGCGGTGACGGTAACCTGTGGAACCGGATGCCCCGAATAGGTCAGTACAGTCCCGTTTACGGTTTTTCGATTACAGAAGTGGAGGGTATCCTGTACGTATATTTTGAGCTGACACTGCGTCTCATTGCCGGCCGCGTCTTGCACATAAACTGTCGGCATTATGCTGCCTGTCGTACTGCAATCCAACTGCAACACCGTATCCGCATCCGCATCCGAACCGGTGGAAGAAATGAAATAGGCCAACTCCTGCGTACCGGAACAATTGTCGGCTACCGTCTGCAACAAGGCCTGCGGAGTGAGCATATAGATCCCATCACCATTTTGATCATACGTCAGGCTCACATCCAGCAGATCCTTGCAATGGATTTGCGGCGCTTCACAATCCACCACCTCAAAGACTTGCTTCGCCAGTGCCGTATGCCCGCACGGGTCAGACACGGACCAAATAATCTCGTGTACGCCGCGCGGTACATCCGGAATAGTCATTTGGATATCGAGATTGTGACCGTTGCCGGTCAACATGGGTTTTGCCGCAGTGGCCTGTTCTGATGTCACCACCATATCAAATTGGCCGTCGTCATCGGTATCCAACTGCATCACGTAGGTAACATCAAGATACTGCCCGGGGACAAACGAATCGCTTGCCTGCAGCTGGAGTGCGACGGTCCCTGTACAGCCTCCCGGATCGTTGCAGACTTTTTGTACGGCACTATCACAATACACGACGGGGATATCATCGTCCGTGATATAGATCAGTTGCGTATAGTCGAATACCCCATGGTTTGTTTGATTAGCCACAGCGATGACGCCGGCATCGCTGTCCGCCGGATTGGGAACTACCGTGTTGAGGTAGCCGGGTTGATAGTCACAGGAATCATGCGTCAGGTAATGACGCATGATGACCGCCTGACAACTATCCGTCATTTGTTTGGTGTCCGTCACGGTCCAACCAATAGGCCCGCAGCTGCCCGTCACGACCGGTGCCACCGTATCCAATGCGCCGTCATGCACATCATCGGGAAATTGGACGGTATAACTGACCGGAGGCTCGACAAATATCTTTTGCAGGCAGGCCGTACTATTTCCCTCTGTGTCCCAGATCAACCAGGTCCGCGTAATGGTACCGGTGTGACAACTTTCATCATAAGCATCCCAGTTTTCCGAATACGCCACACTGTCCAATGCGCCACAAGCAACCGTAAAACTCATCGTACCATATTGGGACAAATCCGGAGTGAAGTCCAGACAGGTGACCGTCACCGGAGGCAAGGGCGCACATTGGGGTGCCGCACTACCGGTAACTTGGAGATCAATGGCACAAGTCACCACATTGCCGTGGCAATCTTCTGCCCGTACCCGGACAGGAATAATATCACCGGCGTCGGCACAACAAATCCGGATGCTGTCGCCCCATTGCTGATCAGATTCAAAGCCGGCACAGCTGCTCTGCAACCGGCGTATCTGGGTAGTAGCTACGCAACAATTGTCCGTAATGGGACCTACCAGACTCTCCGGTGTAAGTGCAGACACAGAAGACTGAAACGATGTAGTAAGCTTTGGTGGACATATCATCTGGGGCGGCTGGCTGTCTTCCACGATCAAATCCAGTTTGAGTGTCTTTTTATTGCCGCAGCTATCCTGAACAAAGAGTACCATCCCGCCGGAATAGGTTCCCGGAGCCAGTCCGCCCCCGGGCAGATCGCCACCGGCCGGGGTGGTATTTTCTAATGGGCCGGCGACAGTCCAAACGGATATAGATGCAGGCGGGGCATCGTAAAAAACAGGATAGGGAATAAAACCCACTCCCAGACACGTGCCGTTGATGTTTTGCGTCTGGAGGTGATAAGCATATCCGCCGTCTTCCAGTGTATAACCGGGGGAGGAAGACAGATCAATTTCAAAACCATGTTGCCCCAGTACGGTTATTTTTTGAGTGTGGCTGAAGGTCGTGCCGGAGCATTGTTCTGCCACTGTCCACTTGCGATAAACTTGAATGCCACCGCAATCAGCCGCCACAGAGTCCTCATACGTAATGTCAAAGCCGCAAGTAACTGATTCGGCACCCTTGGGATAGCCAGAACCGCTTGCTTGAACAATCTGATCGGCCAGACCGGGATCCACATCAATATCGTCTTGGTCATCATATATATCCAGGTCAAAAATATAATCGTGTACCGGCTCGGCAGCAATAATTGTAGAGTCAAATACATATTGGTCGTAAGACCAAACAATATCTTTGGGAAAGATGATCGTACTTCGCTGCATACTAATACTTTGCGTACATGTTTCGGATGCGTTGCCTGAATCATCATAAGCGCGCCATAATCGCGCGACTTTCATAGCGCCATCGTCACATATATCCGAATCAGTGACCGTTTCATTGACCATTTCCATTGATACGGTGCCGCAATTGTCCGTGGCCACAGGTGGCGGGATAGCAGTAAGGTCATAATTGCAATAGACGACTATTTCTTGCGACGGACATATAATGACCGGCGGAGTCGTATCCACAAAGCTCACCTGGGGAACTACACAAGACTGCCCGCTGTATGCATCAGTGATACGTACCTGCCAGAGCGAGTTAATCATGGCTTGTGTTGCCACATTACTGCCGGTCGGCATACCGGAAGAGGTAAGTATTTCCGCTTGCAAGCCGGCCGTATTGGCCGGAGTAGTCACCAGAAAACCGGCAGGCTGCAATACGGCTGTACATCCGTCATCAAGCACTACTTGCTCAGACTGCTTACATTGAAGCTGACTGAATGCCCAGCCGGGAATAGTTAAACTCATCACTACAACAAGAGAAAGAGATAAAAGGCTTCGTAGCGAAGTTTTCATAAGTATAGTTTTGGTCAAGAAATATTAGTGGCCAAACGGTCACATTACTTGCTGATAGTCAAATGATATGCCAACGAGAGTTACAGCGTTTCTAACAAATTCTTTACAGGTACATAACAATGCAAAAGCCAATAGAAACCTATAAAACCGATGAAAGGACAGGCACATCCCGATAGGAATGTTCAAGAAAATCCTGCGGTAGGGACAAAAAAAAGCCCCCCTCCGGTTTCCCGAAGAGAGGCCATCCCAAAAACCGATTTCAATACATCTTGAAACTGGTCTTCGGTTATTGAAGAGAGATTATTCCATGATAATCATCTTCTTCATTGCAGCGTGTTCTGCAGTCTCGAGCTTGTAGAGCATGACACCAGCGGCGCCCAGATCACTCTTAGCAATGGAGACCGTGTTCATACCTTTGGCATAATCGCCTTTGATGGTCTTGAGCACACGTCCGTTTGCATCGAATACAGTGAGCGTAGCAGATGCAGCTTCAGGCAGATAGAACTTGATTTCTGTTCTGTCGCTGAAGGGGTTCGGCACGTTCTGGAAGAGTGTGAACTGATCCACAACTTTTCCATCAAATGCCAGCTTGACATCTTGCTTCAACTCATCGGTATTGAATGCCATCGCATCGGTGATACGGCCGTTGAGTGTCAAAGCGTTGCTCAGACGTACATCACGAGTAGCACGTACTTTGAGTGTGAACACTTCTTCGCTCGGTGTACCGATCCAGCTCACAGTGAGTGCATTGTCGTGCAGGGCGAAGTTGTTGTCGAAGCTGATGTCCTTACCGGTAACATCAACAAACTCCATCCCGTCGAAATTCAGCGTGAACTGATAAGCGACAATGTCATCGCGATTGCCTGTAAGCTTGATTTCGGCGACGTCGCCGGCATGCAAGACTTGGTCGGCAGTATTGATGACAAACTCACCATAGGTACGGTTATCTACGCTGGCATAAACATTCGGAGCGGCATCACCGGTGACATCACCCATCTTGACGGCGACGAAGTCGGCGTTGTTGATGGGACCTTGCAGGTTAGTGATGTCAATGAACTCGTTGCAAGTAGAGGTAGATGCATCACATGCAGCCTCGTAGAATCTCCAAGAAGTAGTGTTCGGGAACTCGCTGATCTTACCAAGAGTCAACTGACGGATAACCAACAGGTCACTGATGTTGACTTGGCCATCTTGTGTCACATCGGCCGCCAGAGATTGGTAGGGCGAAGTGAACGGCTGAGAGCCGAGGATAGCCTGGTAAATCCGCAGCAAGTCGAGTACGTTGACGCCGTTTTGGTCGTCACCGTCCTTGATCGGTGTCACGGTGTAGTCTTGGTTCAGTGGCAGACCAGTAAAGGTATAGTCACCGGAAGAAGCAGAAGTAACAACGTCGGGCGGTGTGTTACCGTTTGCCGGAGCGGCAGTCACATCGGCATCACCGACACCTTGGTCATCTTCGGTAGTCAGTGCACCGGATACAGGTGCCAGCGGACCGGTACATACGCCCATGTTGTCTTCGACAACCACATAAGTGACGGTGTAATCCCAGTTACCGGCATTGTCACCGACCCATATTTCCACGTTGTTGGTACCGAGATCTGCGCAAGTGTAAGTGACGCTGGTTGTAGTCGGCACGCCGACACCGGCACCTGCCTTACGGATACGGATCTTCAGCTCATCGTCAGGTGTGCAGTTGTCCCCGACAGAGGGATCCCAAGCGCAGACATTGGGCTGAGGCAAGCCACAGTTGGCCGGGTCACCTACCCAAACTGTCACCATACCGCCGGAGACGTTCATCAAGTTGACGGCAGCGCCGTTGTCCACGACAATAGTCGGCTTCTTGCAGTCTTTGACCTCGATGTTGTACTCATAAGTAGCAGACTGACCACAGTGATCAAATACCACCCACTTGATCTTGTGGGTACCATACGGCATACCCGGGTAGTGGACAGTGGCTTTGAGTGAGTCACCTACGACAGCAGTCAAGATCGGCTTGGCACCCGGATCGGTGCTGTTGACGACAGTTTCCATGGTACCGTCACCATCCAAATCCAAGTACAATGTGTAGTTGAATTCGAGATCGGACTTAGAGCAGTCGTCAGTAGCGATAGCAGTCATATAAGCATCACCGGAGCAGTTGGTAGTATAATCACACACTTGCAGCGGAGATGCCGGACCGGTGATCACAGGCGGATCATTATCAAGTACCTTGATAATCTGAGTATAAGTGAAATAACCGTGGTTATTGGCATTGGCTTGAACCATAGGACCTACAACCGTGTAGGTAGGATTCTGAACCGGAGTAGGTGTATAGTTCAAGTCAAAGTCACACCAGTCGTAAATAGTCCAGTGGCGCAGGATCTTGTAGCAAGCATCCGGTACCACATCAATGACCTCATCGTAGTAGCTGTACCCAGCCAGCTCACAATCGCGGTCAATGAAGGACGGGAACAAGGTGTCAGACAACGCACCACAGTCGCTGTCAAACTGGTCGTTCGGGAATTTCACCTTGAAGTTTTGTACATAGTGTACGCTGATCTTCTGCGTACAAGTGGAAGTCAAACCGGAAGCATCGGTAATTGTCCAAGTACGCAGGATCGGGTTGTCAGAACCATCCGAGTCTGTAGAGTTACAGTTGTCAACCGAGCCGCTAACAACCGGGCCGGTGATAGTGAAGTCGCAGTTGTCTGCGCCGGTAGCATCACCATAAGGCCACAGTGTGGGATCGAACTCATAGCAAGGAACAGTGACATCCGCCGGAGCGAAGCACTGAGGTGCTTGCGCGTCTTCGACCAATACATCTACCGTACAATCGGAGTAGTTGCCATAGACGTCATAACCGCGGAAGACCACGGTATGAGTGGCATTGACATCCTCGCAGCAGAAAGTGACATAAGCGCCTTGGTCGGGATCAATATAGCTGTCACCCGGCTCAAGCTGTCCGTCACCGTTATCATCGGAATTGTCAAAAGTAGTGTTACCGATAATGTTGCAGTTGTCGGACACTCTTCTAACCTCGAAGTGGTCAATACCGCAGTTGTCGTAAGAGTCCGCTGTCACGCTGGACTGAGCAAACAGTTTCCCTTCGCCATTGCTGGTCAGAGAGACTTTGGTAGTCTCCTGACAGACCATCACAGGCGGAATGTCATCCTTAACGATGAGCGTGATCTTCACCTCGCGGATGTTGCCGCAGTTGTCAGCGATCTTATAAGTCAATCCATCGGGATACACACCAACCGGCAGACCGGGTGCAGGAATGAAGCCACCGTTGGGGCCCAAACCAGTCACCTCACCAATCGGCGTGATGATGGACAGTGTGCTCATATCCACACCGGAGCAGTTGTCAGAGAAGGCCGGTGTCGGAATGAACTCAGTGGATGTGCAATACTGGTAGCCGGAAGCATACTGGTTGGCACTTACTTCAAGGTAAATACCACCGGCGTTGTTAGTTTGGAAAGCAGCCAGGTTGGTGAAGTCCATAGTCGGAGCATCAATGTCATCCACCACGATCAACTGTGTATGTGTGACAATTTGATTGGTACACATATTGGTCACAGTCCACAGACGGTGGATCTTGAATGTACCGGGACCACAGTGGTCAAAGACCTGGTCTGAATGCTCAACGTTGTAGTTGCAGTATGTGCCCTGATAACCGGAAGGCACACCCGAGCCGGTGTTGCTCAAGATGTAGTTGCTCAGGCCCGGGTTGGCATCAATATCACCCTGGTTGTCATTCGGATCCCAGTCTGTGATTGCCGGATGCAATGGAGTCGGATCTACGATGTTGTTGTGAGCCGCATACTGGTCACAAGTCCAGGTGATGTCCTCGGGGAAGGTCAGCTGAGGCTGAATGACTGTGATCGTCTGCGTACAAGGAGCGGACTGCATGCCTTGGTTGTCAATAGCAATCCAAACGCGCTGCAGTACCATCTTGCCATCGTCACACATCTGATCATCCAGATATGTCTCGGATACCAACTGCTCATCCGGATTCGGGTCGCAGTTGTCAGCACCGACCGGATCCGGAATGCTGCTCAGGTCAAACGTACAATCCACAGTGATCTCTGTAGAAGTGACTTGGACAGGAGCAGGTCCTGTAATGGTGACCGTGTAATCACCGAGGAAGCTGCCGAAGCTGGTGTTGGTAGCCACAAAGGCGTAATCACCGGGTGTCAGATTGACGGTGATCTGCGGATCCAAGCCGGGACCACCATCGTCATCACCGGCGATGAAGCCGTTACAAGGATTAGCCGGGTCAAACGGGGCATTGAACAACGCTGCCAGGCCGTCACCGAGACCACTCATGTCAAATGTATATTGACCGGCCACTGTGACTGTGAAGGTATAAACGTCGTAGTTGTGATCGTTGTCCAGGAAAGCAGTCACACCTGTCCAGCAAGGCGCACCATTGGCGGCCAGATTCAAAGACGGATCGGTGGCTTCCAGTGTGCCTTGGAAGCTGGTAGTCGGTGTAGTGGCTTCACAAGTAATCGTAGGCGGCGTCTTGTCGGCAAAGGTGATACCTTGTGCCCAGCAAGAATTGGTCGGATTCACACTGGTATCGGTCACCATAACCGTCCAGGTAGAACCGGTCATGCTGCCATCCGCCACATTGCCGAGCGGAGCACCGGTGTTGGAGATGATATTGACCACATAATTATCAAAGCAGCCATAGTTGTTACCTTGCAGGATATCCGCAGCGGTGAGTACTTTCTGACAGTTCTCATCCAGCGAGATTTGGATGTCCTGTACGCACTGCAGGTTGTTAGTGGCCGGATGCTCGATAACGTTTACCTGGAAGGAGCAAGAGTCAATCACCTGTCCTGTGGGATCCAACAACTGATAACCGGCTGTATAAGAGCCGATCGGCAGATCGTCACCCTGTGCCGGTGTGCCGGGTTGGGGCAGGATTTGATACACACTCACCTGATCGGGAGCCTGCAACACCAGGTTGGAAATGGTCACCTGAGCACTACCAGCGATACCATCCTGCGTATAAATCATAAAGCTAAACAGATCTCCGGCAGAAACCGGTACAGAAGCGGAGCCATTTTGATCCGCAGTAAACGGATCTGTCAACTCCGTAATTCCGGCCTGGATGGCACCCAACGACAGGAAAGTATTGGAAGCATCAAAGAAGTAACCGAACGGATCCCAGAATGCACTGACATCGGCTGTGGTATAGTTCCAATCGAATGTCAGCATACCATCAAAAGGAATCACGTATTCGGCATACGTAGCAAAGAAAATGCTCGGATCACAAGGTGCAGCCAGATCTACGGACTCCAGCGAGATAGTCGCCGGTACACCGCTCAAGTCCACACAGTTGGTATTTTGTGTGGCGGAAGGTGCTGCAAAAGCACCGGTAAAGTCAGCCAGAGTCTGGCCCGGCACCACAGTGGGCGGGCAAGTACCGACCATATTGACCAAACCAGGGAATTCAGCTACGTGAGAGCACTCACCTGAAGCGAGATTGTAGTCAATCTGCTGCGGGCAGTACAAAGCACAAGTCGGCCCACCTGGCTGAGGGGGCTGATGTGCGCGCACAACGACATTGTCAAAGGCACAGCCCCACTGCCAATCGCCTTCGTCATCATAAGAGAAGCGAAGCTGGAAGTCGGCATTGGTGAACATAGACAGATCCACGACTTCACCGGCATTTTGGGAGTCGTCATCGGCAAAGAACAACTGCTGCCAGGCAGAGCCATCCCAGCCCTCAACGATAAAGTTACCGCCGCCAGCGAAAGCTTCATGCTGCCAGTCGAAGGTCAAATCCACACCACCTGTCGAAAGGTCCATCACCGGAGACAAAATGGAGTGGACACCCACATCGTTGGGGCCTGCAGCGTCGTCATCAATGGCGGCTACAAACGAACCATCGAAAGTACCGGCCCCGGAACCACCTACGGCATCGGTGCAATCAAATGAGAAAAGCGCTTGACCACACGGACCAGGTGTCGGATCTGTCGGCCCGGTTGTGGTCGTGCTCCAGCCGGCCGGCAAGACACCCGCATTGAAATCTTGGAAAAGTACCGTTTGGTACTGCCCGAAGAGCGCGCCGCCTGCCAAGACCAGGGCGAAAAGTAAGAATATTCTCTTCATAGGATTAAAATTTTTGTGTGAAACAATCACAAGCTGTTCAGCAAGTTTTCCAAATCGGTTTTCGCGGCATCAAGTGCAGCAGAAGTACGCGTTCCGTTCGGATTAAACAGATCGTAGGTCTTCTGCGGTGTTTGCGCAACACCGTACTTCTGTAATACGTCAATGGCCGCTTCATAGAAGCGGTACTTGACCACAGCTGCAATCTCTGTCTGCGCAGTCGCATCGTTGAGGCTGGTAGCCTGCTGCGAAGTCAGATCTTGCTTCATGGTGATCAACTCTTGCCGGATAGCCTTGATAGCGCCCTCGGGCGTCGCTTGCGCAAATGCATCATTTGCGACAAACAAGCCGAGGACAAAAACAAGACTCATGCCGACAAGCCTGACCACACTTGATCTTAAGAAGCTGTTCTTCATGAGATAAAGTTTTTGTTGGTGAAAAAAAATGATTGAAGCTCTTTATGCAACAAAAAAGGACTTCCGTGCTGTGCCGGGGCACGACGGGAAGTCCCTATCGTCTTTTTTCCTTGCGGAAAAGTGTTGTTCATGGTTTGTAATTTGTTGTTTCCAAAGGTTCCAATGGGGACAATGCCCAACAGGCATTGCACAAAACACACCGCCTCAGCAAGAGATGAAAGTCACTTCACCGGCTGCGCTGTGGCAAGCATGCTGTAATCGGAAATCGGGGATGGAATGGAGCTGCGTGCACCTGGGAGTGCACATAGCCAATCGGTCGCAACAAAGATAAAGGGTATCCAAAAAAATCAAATACACCATTTAGGGTATTTTCGACCCATTTTCTCTCCGTTATTGAACGATTTTTTCCACTGCGTGACAGCACAAAAACGACAGTTTAGGCTTAATGCAAATGCGTTTCCGTTCCGGGCGATCTTGTGATGCTTGCTTATTGGTAACTATCAAGGTACCCGCTGTTTTTGTGCAAAAACAGGAGCGCCTAATCGGTTACGCTTATTGATCTGACATCAATACCGGCGGACTTTGGTCCATTCCCAAGGCATTGCTGATATCAAAGCGCAAGCTCAGCTCATGACCGCCACCAGCATAGTCCTGCAAGGCCTGGAATGAGTGTGAATAGGAGTACAATAGCCGACCAAACTTAAGCTGTCCACCAAGCAATACAATGCCCCTGGACGTTGGGCCTGCGCGATAAGAAAGGCCTAGGTAGATCTTTTTCTCAAGAAGCGAGCTCAAAAAGTTGAGGTCCACCTGGGGAGGCAGAGTCCGGTATTTGCGCAACATGACGGAGGGCTCCAGCACAATGCCGTAATCCGGCAGATCGTGCATGACACCCAGATTGAGCACATAGTTTTGTAAAGGTTTCAAGGCATCCTTGCCCCCGATAACGTTTTGATCCAAACGCGCCCGTATCATATCCGGAAAGACCACACCCAGGAAAATACCCTTGTCATCGCGGGCATATAGCCCAAAGCTCACATCAAAGAGTTTGAAGCCGCTCAAAGCATCGGACAGTATCTGGTCGTCCGGCTGCGTCATCGGGTCCGAACTGACAGAGCCCAGCAGTTTTTCGCTCTGAAACTTGCCGGCAAAGCCCATGCTCACCTTGAATCGCTTCAGTTGAAAACGATAGGCATAGTTGCCCTGGATTTTAAATACATTTTTGGAGGCAATCCGCTCATTGAAAATCTGCCCGCCGATGCCGGAGCGGTCATCCAGGGGCCCGTCATAGCTAAAAGCATACGCTTTCGGGGCGCCGGGAAACCCGCTCCAGGAGTTCTTAAAGTTGAGCATTATTTCATGTCTGTCAAATCCTGCATAACCGGGATTTACCAGGAAAGGACTGGCAAAGTAATGCGAAAAGACAGCATTCTCCTGGCCATATAGTGTGACAGCGATGCAGAAGAACAGCAGGGTAAAGATTTTTTTCATGATCTGTTTTTTTCGGTCATTGGTGAAAAAGCCTCGGGGCCGCTCCCCAAGGAGGTTGGCCTATACCGGCGGGCGCCGGTATAGGCCTTGTGTGTCCGTTAGCGCACAATGGTGACGTGGCCTTTGTACGTCTTCTCTTCATTGTTTTCGGTCACTTTCATCACCCAGAAGTAAGCGCCTTCGGGCAATGGCTTGCCATAGTCGTCAATACCGGTCCAGCTGCCATCATAGTTGCTATGGTGATAGACCAACTGTCCCCAGCGGGAGAATACTTGCAGGCTCACCCGTGTCGCGTTGTCAAGACAAGAGACCGCAAACACATCGTTTTTGCCATCCACCAGGGAAGGAGTCAGCACAAGTGGGGCCGAGAAGCAGTTTTCCGTCGTCTCCGCCTTCAGCTCCACAGAGCGCATTAGGGTACAGTGATTGGCATCAGAGACCACCAACAGATACGTCCCCACGCCTTTATTAGAGATAGTGGGCCCCGTGGTGGCCGGGTTGCCATCATCCCACAAGTATGTATAAGGCGGCGTACCTCCCGTCACCACAGCAGTGGCCGAGCCATCCTCAGCACTATAACTGGACGGATTGGTCACATCAAATGTGATGCTCAAAGAATCCGGCTGTCCGACTGTATCCGTCACCACTCCGGACAAGCCGTTGGCATCGGTGACCGTAACAGAGATAGCACCGGCGCACAAATTGTCCACAATTTTTTCGGTCGCGCCGGAGTTCCACAAGTAGGTATAAGGCTCCGTGCCACCCACTACATTGGCCACCGCCTTGCCGTCACAGGCATCAAAACAGGATACATCCTGAATATTGAGATCGACCAGCAACGCATCGGCCACCGGCATCACGAAGCTGATGGTCACCGTACAGCCGAAATTATCCGTCACCACAACGCTATCCGTGCCACCCGGCAGCGCTGTGGCCACCTTGGTCGTCTCTCCACTGCTCCATTGGTAAGTATATGACGTGGCACCCGTAGCAAATACCTCTGCCACACCATCGGCCGACGTGGAACTGGTAGCCTGCGACAATATCTGCACTGCCGCCGACAGATGAGACAGTTGCTCCACCGTACCGCTGCAAGTGGCCAGGCTGCCGTTGGCATCTATGACCGTGACAGAATAGGTTCCCTGAGAGAGATTGACCAGCATCGAGTCGGTATAGTTTCCGCCCGGTCCTGTCCACACATAGGAGGCTATGGGCATCACCCCACCCGAAAGCACCACAGCGGCGGTACCTTCCGTACTACCCGGGCAGACCGTATTGGTCGTCACTACATTACAAGTGAATACACCCGGGGCTGTCAGCACCACATCTGCCGTAGCCGAACAACCCAGTGCATCGGTGACCGTCACACTGACCGCACCGGCGTGGAGCGTATCGGGCATCTGGATGGTATCACCCGTGCTCCACAGGTAAGAATAAGGCGCCTGACCGCCGGACACGATCGCTTCGGCCTTCCCATCAGCCGCCCCGGCTGAACTCACATCAAATCCATTGTAGTCTGACAGTACGTTGACGCTCACCGAAATATTGGAAAGCACATTGACGGTAGCGTTACAAGAAGTCGTATTGCCATTGGCATCCGTGACCGTGACAAAGTATGCCCCGGCCGCCAGGTTGGCGATATCTTCGGTGATAGCCGCATAACCATTGGGACCCGTCCATTGATACTGATAAGGCATTGTAGTGACACCTCCGGACGGCGTCAGGTCAATGGCCCCTTCTTCACTGCCTTCGCACGGTGTGTCCATAATCGTAGTCTGACATACCAGCAAATCCGGTTCTGTCAGCACGGTATCCAAAATCAGCACACAACCGATATTATCCGTAATAGTAACGCTGTTCGTCCCACCGGCAAGGCTATTGGCTGTGGCTGTAAACTCATTGGAAGACCAGGCAAACTGATAGGGCGGGATACCATCTTGCGGCAATGCTTCAGCTTGGCCGTTTTGCAAGCCAAAGCCACTGACATTGTACCCATTGTAATTGGACAATATGTGGATGCTGCCCGTCAAATTGGATTGCTGGCCAACAAAAGCATCACAGGTCGTCGTATTGCCATCGTTGTCTGTCACGGTAACGTGATAGACGCCCGTGCCCACATTCATCAGATTTTTAGATGTGGAGAACACATCCGCGGAGTTGTCCTTTGTCCACTTGTACGTCAATGGCGGTGCGCCGCCCGTCACAGTCAAGATAACTTTACCGTTTGTGGAGCCCGGACAGTCCGTATCCGTCGCATCGGTGCTGCACGTAAAACCGCCGGACTGCTGTAATACCTGAATCGGAGTGGATATTGCCATACAGCCATTGGCATCCGTCACCGTAAGCGTGTATGTGCTGGCTGTCAAATTGCTGATGTCCTCCGTTGTATAACCACCCGGAGACCATTGATAGTTGTAAGGAGGCGTGCCGCCACTCACGTTCACATTGATACTTCCATTGTTGCCCGGGGGGACGGTCTCATGGACGACCACTATGCCATCAATGACGATTTGCGGCGGTTGGTTGATCGTCACAGTGAACGTCGTATCCGCACCCACATTGTCTGTCAGGGTCAGTGAATAGCTGCCGGCCGTCAGATTCTGATAAACGACCGGAGTAGTGCCGTCCGTCGTCTGCGTAGGCAATCCACTTCCGGTAATGGTATAGTCAGGCGTGCCACCGGTCACGGAATTGATCGTAATGCTGCCCGTGGCGCCGTTGAAGCAAGTGGCGTCTTGCGTTGTGACATCCGGCACAGGAGCGGGCAACATCGGCACGACAAAGCTTTGGGAGGCGGTACAACCATGCGCATCGGAGACCGTCACCGAATACGAGCCGGGGGCCAGGCCACTGATATTCTGTTGACCGTCGTAGGTATTGTCAGACCAGTCGAAAGAATAGCCGGGGGTGCCGCCCGATACATCATAGCTGATAGCCCCGTTGGCCCCACTGCTTGGTGTGACACTGATATTGGTAATCACCAGTGCCGGCGGTTCATTGACCGTCGCAGATGCTGTCGTCGTCAAGCCATTGGCATCGGTCACTGTCACGGTATAGCTGCCGGCGGACAAGCCGCTGAACACTACGGGAGACGAGCCATCCGAAATTTGCGGTGTACCGATTCCACTAACCGTATAATTGGGCTGACCACCAAAAATGGACACCGTGACCATACCGTCGTTGCCACCGTTACAATTGACATCCGTGGCAGCAGCCGTAGCGCTAAAGTTGATCATCTCCGTCACGGTATAGGGGCCGCCCGTCATGGTGCATCCTGCACTGTCGGTTACTGTGACCGTATAATCCCCTGCGGGTACATTGGTCAAATCTTCTGTGGTATATCCGCCTGTCCAGGAATAAGTGTAGCCCGGCGTACCACCGGAAACCGAAATATCTACGGCCCCGTCGCTATTACCTTGAGTAGCCGGCACCGTACCCACCAGCTGGATATTGATAGCGGGCGGCTCGACCAGATTAAACGACAAGTTGACCTGGGCGCCGGTACTATCCGTAACCGTGACATTGTAGAGTCCGCCCGGCAAGTTTGTAGCTGCCGACCCACCGGGCCCCATATTCCATTGATATGAATACGGCGGTGTGCCCCCCGAGACATTGAGTGTAATGGTCCCGTCATTGGCGCCATTACAAGTCGGATTGGTATAAGTGCCCGATGCGTTCAATTGCGCAATCGTCACCGTCAGTGTATCGCTGCACACACCGGCATTATCAGTGGCAATCACCGTGTAATCTCCCTGTGTCAAGCCGGTCAGCGACGGGCCCGAATAGGGGCCGCCCGGCCCGGTCCACGAGTACGAATACGTGCTGGGGCCTGTTGCCGCCACTTCCACACTGCCATTCATACCAGGCGGAACGGCCTCGTTTACAAGAGAAACTACGCTAAGCGTGAAGGCATCCGCCGACTGCAGCGTATAGCTCTGCACCACCTGCTCATTGCACGAAGTTACTGTCACGGTATAGGTACCCGCCGCCAGCCCCGTCAGCGACGGGCCCGAATAAGGCCCGCCCGGCCCGGTCCAATTGTAAGTGTAATTACCCGTCCAACCGGAAGCCGTAAGGCTAATCGCACCGCTATTGGGGCTCCCGCAGGTGAGCTCTGTCACATTGGCATTCACCACCAATGGGGTCGTTATCTCCAGATTAATATCGTGTGCGACTGCCGGCACGGTACCTGCCGAATTATTGGCCGTGGTCTGTGCCGGATCAAAAATGATGCTCGCATCTCCAACCATAGCACCCGGCTTGGCCACCAGATACAGCGTACCGATGGCCACGCTATCCGGCCAGGTGTAAGGGTCGGAATTTTCGGCCAGCCACAGCAAAGACAATTTACCTGCTGCAAAATTGAACAGCTTGATAAACGGATCATGAGGCAATACGACACTGGCATTACTCAGGCCTTCCAGTACAATCAGATTGGCGGTATCAATAGGCGCCTGTGCCTGGAAAGCCAACATGCTGTCCAGGTTATCCGTGAAAATATCAATGGCGATGGTATCACCCGGCAGGACACCTTGAGTGCATGTAGAGAAATCCCCAAATATATGGAACGTGTCCACAGGTCCCGCAGGTACCACGGTGAAAGAACCATTGTTGGTATCTACCGTCATGGGATAGTTGTATTCAGCGTGAATAGAGTCCTGAGCCAGGAGGGTAATCGGTTGGGAACCAAAAGTCAAAGGACTGACATCTCCGACATTACCCACCACAGAAAAGCACACATCGGCCAAGACCGAATAATCCGGTAAGGTCGTATTGCCGCTGCCTAATTCAAAGAACAGGTAACCCAAATTACCTATGGTTGTCTCTGTCACATTGAATCCCCCCAGGGGCCCGCTACCGTTGGGGTCATCAATGGATTGCGCGCTGGCAAAATGCACCACACTCGTATCCCAAGAGATGCTAAAGCCCACGTTGGTCATCTTGTTGAAGTTCTTGACCGTGACGGGCACACAGGTGACAGAGCCAGCCTGGCCCACGGTATCCGGCATATACAAGTGAAAGACCGTATCCGTACCACTACTGACCGTATTGACGCTAAAAGCGCCATCAGTAAAATTATTCCCTATCGCCCCACCGCTGTTTTCGACAACGATGGGCGCAGGTGTACTGCCAAATGCGACCGGCGTACTACTACCACCCGCACCGACCGCATCATAGCAAACGCTAAACAGCACCGTACCGGCAGGCAAATCATGGCCCGTGGTATCCGAAAAAGTAAAACCCAGTTTGCCGGCTCCCGCCTGGGAAACGTCAAAATTGCTCATCGTCAATCCCAGGGCGGCATTGAGTTGTGTGACATTGGTATAAGCGGCTATGGCAGAGTCCCAGCTCAGACTGAAATCCAGCTTGGTGATATCCGCAAAGCCGGAGTCCACTTTGACCTCCACACATTGGTTGGCCCCCGGGTCTGCCGACACCATCGTGGCACTGAGTGCCAACGGCGAAGTGCCACTGGCTGTAATCGTGGCCGTATCCACAGTGACCGTATAAGTACTTAATGTCGAGTTACTGATGACCACTTGGGTGTGATACAACTGGGTCGTGCCTGCTCCGACCAGCTTAAACCGCAATTGAAACAGCGGGCCGAAAAAGCTATGGTCTTCTAAGGCCAACCAATTAAATTTCAGGGAGGCCGCGTCCGGCTGATTGTACTGCCAGCCTCCTCCAACATTGAAGGTGTCGTTTACACTTTGCAGAGGAGGAATCAGTACCATCACGGTGCTGTCCCACTGGTAGTCCAGTTGGACAGCCGCGACACTGTCCATACCGGTTTGGTTGACTGTAATGGTCACCGTATCCCCTACATTCAGGGTCGTATCCAGCGGAGAAAAATTCAATGTCACCTGGCCGTGTGCCGTCAGGACAGATGAGCCGATCAACAGTGCAATGAGTAAGTTTCGAAGCATCTCTTTGGGTTTGGGATGAAAAAATCAGTCTTTGAGCCATAGTTTTGCCGTCCGCACCCCGGCGGGTGAATAGACAGAAAACAGGTATATGCCCGGGCCGGGAAAAACACCCCGGTCCAGATACAATGCATGACGCATATCCGTAGCATTGGGAATACGGCCCTGCCTGAGCTGCCGGCCTTGCCAGCCGGTGACTCGCCAGACACAGCCTGCACAGGAACCAGTCAGCCCAATATGAAAGCCGCTTGCAGATGGATTGGGCCAAATGGAGAGAAAGTTTTGCACCTTCGGTGCATCGGTTGTCGCCATCGGCTCGATCTGGACGGTCCCGTTGTTCGTTTGCACCGTCAGATCCACCGGCAAATTATTCACAACGCGGGAGGCGTTGATTTTCAAGGTAGCCGTACTGTCGAAATTGACGGGGGAACTGCCCGTACCGATGGCCTTGAAGTTTAGGCGGAAGAGTTCGCTACCGTTCGGGAGCGAATAATTTTCCACCTGTGGATGGAGCCATACGAACGTGAGCAGGCCCATGCCCACCGAGTCCGTCCCAAAATGTAAGCCGACATTTTGAGTGGGTAGGTTGAAGTCAGAATAATCCTGAAATTGGAGCACACCGGGATCCCAGCGCACCGCAAAGGAGATTGCGGCCACATCCGTGAAGTTGTTCACCGCGACACCCGATGCAAACTCCGCGCCGGGCTGGACAGTGGTACTGGGGATAGATAAGACGAGCTGCCCCCTTCCTAAATTGATTCCCAATAATACAAGAGCGAATGGTAGTAAAAGTCTTGCCATCCTCGGTCTTCGGTTTTGGTCAATAACTGCGCGAAAATACAAAGATTCCCATCTTTGTATTTCGCACTTGATGATACGCCCGGCGCACCGGACACACTCACAAAGCAGAAATGCAAGACCTTTTTATTGGGAAAACGGGAGCGAAAATGTTCATGGGTCTTATAATCTGCCTATCAAAGCATTGCTCTGACCCCACAAAGATAGACGCTACCCAACCGCCAAACATACCCCAAATTTGGTATTTTTCATAACAATCAAACTATATGCAAAACAATTTGCCGGATGGGCATAAACCATACTGACCTGATAATCAGAAAATTATGCGTGATATTTTTCCTGATAATTGTCCATAACAAGGCTTTTCCGGCTGAAATTCAGCGCACAACGTCTTATAAAGGTGCTGCATACAAAAACAGTAACTGTTCAGTTACCAAAAACATTCGCCGGCTCCGCCGGCAAACTATACAAAAATTTGGCGCCTAATCCGTACCTTTGCGTCCGTTTTATAGTGACCGGCCGGGGTTGCACCGGCATAATCCATACACTATGTACCCACGCCCTAAATCACTGGACCTGCCCACCGTAGATCGCGATATTCTCGAATTTTGGGAACGCAACGATATATTCCGTAAAAGCATTGAGCAGCGTCCCGAAGACCGGCGGTACGTTTTTTACGAGGGCCCGCCGTCCGCCAACGGTATGCCCGGCATCCATCACGTCATGGCACGTACCGTCAAGGACATCTACTGCCGCTTTCACACGCTGAAAGGCGAGCGCGTGCTCCGCAAGGGCGGATGGGACACACACGGCCTGCCTGTCGAATTGAGTGTGGAGAAAGAACTGGGCATCACCAAGGAAGACATCGGCAAGAAAATCTCCATCGCCGACTACAACCGGCATTGCCGGGAAACGGTGCTGCGCTATAAGGACGTATGGGATGACTTGACCGTAAAAATGGGTTATTGGGTGGATCTGGACAATCCCTACATCACCTTCAAAAACGAGTACATCGAGTCGGTATGGTATCTGCTGAAAAAACTCTATGACAAAGGCCTGCTCTATAAAGGATACACCATCCAACCCTATTCGCCGGCGGCCGGTACCGGGCTGAGTACCCACGAACTCAATCAGCCCGGATGCTATCGCGACGTCACCGATACCACCATCGTCGCCCAGTTTAAGGCCATCCACAACGAGCGCTCCCGGCATCTGTTTGACTTGATTGACGACGAAGAATTGTTCTTCCTCGCCTGGACAACCACACCTTGGACACTGCCGTCCAATACCGCGCTGACCGTGGGAGCCGACATTGACTACGTCATTGTCAAAACCTATAATCCTTATACCAAAAAGCCGGTACACCTCATCTTGGCTGAGGAACTTTTGCCCAGGTGGTTTAAGCCCGAACAAGCCGAGCGGCCCCTGGAAGACTACCAGCCGGGCGACAAGCTCATCCCCTACAAAATCGTGGGCCGCGTCAAGGGGAAGGACTTGGAAGGCATTGATTACGAACAACTTATGCCCTACGTCCAGCCGACAGACGGCATCGCCTTCAAGGTGGTCACCGGCGACTTTGTCACCACCGAAGACGGCACGGGCATCGTCCACACGGCGCCCGCCTTCGGCGCGGATGACATGCGCATGGCCAAAAAATACGGGCTGGGCACGCTGACCCTCGTGGACAAACAGGGCAAGTTCGTGGATGCCGTCACCGATTTTGCCGGCCGCTACGTCAAAAACTATAAGGACGATCCGGACTACCAGTCCGTGGATGTGGACATCGCCGTCAAACTCAAAAAAGAGAACAAGGCCTTCCACATCCAAAAACACAAACACAACTACCCGCACTGCTGGCGCACCGACAAGCCCATCCTCTACTACCCGCTGGACAGTTGGTTTGTCAAAGTGACAGCCAACAAAGACCGCATGGTCGCGCTCAACAAGACCATCAACTGGAAGCCCCAATCCACCGGGGAAGGACGCTTCGGCAACTGGCTGGAAAACATCCAGGACTGGAATTTGTCCCGTTCCCGCTTTTGGGGCACCCCGCTGCCCATCTGGCGCACCGAAGACGGCAAAGAGGAGATCTGTATCGGCTCCGTGGACGAATTGGGCCGGGAAATCGAAAAGGCCAACAAAGCACTGAATCTGCAGCAGCAAGTCCCCGAAGACCTGCATCGCCCTTACATTGATGAAGTCACTCTCGTCTCCCCAAGCGGCAAGGCCATGAAGCGCGAGCCGGATCTTATTGACGTCTGGTTTGATTCCGGCGCCATGCCTTATGCCCAATGGCATTATCCGTTTGAAAACCGGGCGGTTTTCAAACAAAATTTCCCCGCCGACTTCATCGCCGAAGGGGTGGACCAGACCCGTGGCTGGTTTTATTCGCTGCACGCCATTGCCGTCAATGTGATGGACTCGGTCGCTTTCAAAAATGTCGTCTCCAACGGCCTGGTACTTGACAAAAACGGGCGAAAAATGTCCAAGCGACTGGGCAATACCGTGGATCCGTTTGAGACCATCCGCACCCACGGGGCCGATGCGGTGCGCTGGTACATGACCCACAATGCCAATCCCTGGGACAATCTCCGCTTTGACATCAAAAATGTCGAAGAGACCAAGCGCAAGTTTTTCGGGACGCTGTTCAATACGTACGCCTTCTTTGCCCTGTACGCCAATATTGACAATTTTAAATACGAAGAGCCGGAAGTGGACTTCGACAAGCGCACCGAGCTGGACAGATGGATTATCTCGCTGCTCCACAGCCTCACTGCGGAGGTAAAAGCGGATTATGAAAATTATGAAGCCACGGCAGCCACACGCAAAATCCAGGACTTTGTTATTGAGAATTTGTCCAACTGGTACGTGCGCTTATCGCGCCGGCGTTTTTGGAAGGGCAGCTATTCGGAAGACAAAATCGCGGCCTATCAAACGCTCTATACTTGTATGAGTACCATTGCCAAACTCATGTCACCGGTGGCCCCCTTCTTCTCTGACTGGCTATACAAAAGTCTAAATGACGAAACCGGAAAAGAAGTGGCGGAATCCGTCCATCTGGCCGACTTCCCGGAAGCGGATAACTCGCTGATAGACAAGGCATTGGAGCAGCGAATGGAATATGCACAGCGCATCACTTCGCTGGCACTCTCGCTGCGCAAAAAAGAAAAAATCCGCGTCCGCCAGCCACTTCAAAAAATATTGGTCCCCGTCCTGGACAGGGAATTTAAAAACCAGGTGGATGCCGTCAAAGACTTGATCCTGGCGGAGATCAACGTAAAGGAGCTGGAGTATTTATACGATGACTCCGGTTTTATAAAGAAAAAAGCCAAGCCCAATTTCAAAACGCTCGGCAAGCGGCTGGGCAAAGACATGAAGGCGGCCGCAACCATCATTACCAATATGTCGTCCGAAGAAATAAATAATTTTGAAAAAACCGGCCACTTCGCATTAAAAATAGAAAATAACACCTACGAACTGGGGCGCGAGGATATCGAAATCATTCCCGAAGACATTGACGGCTGGCTGGTAGCCTCGGACGGTCGCCTGACGGTCGCCCTGGACATTTCGCTGACCGGCGAGCTCATCCGCGAGGGACTGGCGCGTGAGTTGGTCAACCGGATCCAAAACTTGCGGAAAGACCAAAACTTTGACGTGCAGGACCGGATAAAAATATTTATTTCGCCCGATGAACAGATCGCCGCTGTCCTGCAAAGTTTTGATGGATTTATTCGTCAGGAGACCCTGGCCGAAGCCATTATCTCCCAAGACAACGATGGTCCGGAAGTCGAGCTTCCCGGCGGCATAAAGGTAAAGATTCAGGTAGCGCGTGTTTGAGAGAAGCCGCCCTGCTCACCGGACCAGGCTCACATCACCGGCATACATCCGGATCGTCCCATCCGCCAGTTGTACACGCATCACGTACACGTACACGCCTTCCGGCGCCATGCGTCCGGAAGCGCTGACGCCGTCCCAACCGGCGGAACCGGTCAGATTTTCGTCCTTCCATAGCAGTGAGCCCCAGCGGTCGTAGATCTCCAGACGCACGATTTCCACAACCGCATCACCATAGGCGGTAAACACATCGTTGCGGCCGTCGCCGTTGGGTGAAAAGGCATTAGGGATATACAATTGGGCATCTTCGCCGCGCCGCACCTGTACCACTACGGTATCATCCACCGGACAACCGGCAGCGTTCAGGGCCGAAAAATAGACGAGTGCGGATGCCTCCGGCGCCACTTGAATGGAGAAGCAAGTATCACAGGCGACCGGTACAGCTGACGACCAATGCGGCATGGAAAAAACCAGGCTGTCCACCGCCAGTGTCACGAAATCACCGGGCGCAATGCCCACCGTGTCCGGCAAGTGGGTAGAGACCGCCGTCGTATCCGGATCCACCATCGTTACTGTCAGATGAGTGCACGAATCCTGCGTCTGGTACACACCCGGGGCAGATACGGCAGTTCCATCCGGCAGCAAGACTGTTTGGCCGGGGCATAAAATGGTGTGCACCGTGTCGGTGAGCAAGTTTAGTACGGTCAGCTGAAAAGTGACGATGCTGTCACAGCCGGCGGCCGTCTGCAAGGTATCGGCCACGATCGTATCCGTGTATAATGCAACGCCGCCCCACTCCACTGTATCGCCGGGGCAGATGGTGTCAGATAACTGCACAAGGGTTCCGGAAGGAGTAAAGACCAACCATGCCGAGTCTTCATTATTGGTCTCGTCCGACTCCGCCACGGCATCCGGCGCATCCGCCTTGCCGTAAATGGCATCAAAATTCAGTGCTGCTGTAAACTGAATGGTCTCGACAATCGAATCGCCGGGCGGCAGGTCAGACGAAAGCACATAAGTAAACAAGACGGCGCCTGCGGCGTTGCCCGCTTTGAAAACCAATTGTGTGCCCGCCGGCAGGCTGCCTATTCCGGCGTTTTGCAGCGTAAAGGACAGTACGATCTCCTCCGTACCGCAGACATTATTGGCGGTGTCAATGCGGAGCACCGCATCCGGCAGCGGTTCTTCGTGATAGCGCACGACCATCGTATTCCACAGAATCAGATCGCCGCCGGTGCTCAATGTGACGTTTATGGAATTGTCCCCGGCACTCACAAACGGAGAAACGTCGTACACATCCAGGTCCATGTTGTAATTGTCGCTTGTCATTCCGCTGCCATTGAACACCTGTCCGTCCGGGTTGAGCGCATTGCTCAGTGCGCTACCGTTTACCGTGATATGTTCATAGGTAGTCGCGTACGAATCGCCTTCCCAGACTTGCACGCCGACCCGGGTATTTGCCGGGGATGATATCAAGATATTATCCACGTCCAGGGAGCGGGAGTCATCGCGAAACGGGTCCAGGCCTTCGTACACTTCGACCGTTGAGTAAGGCAAGCTGCTCTCTTCATATACGACCAGGATGCTCCATCCGCTATACACCGCATTGAGTTGGCAATGCGCAAAATCATTGGCGGCATCCAGCTGGCTGAGCGTATAGCTGCCCGGGCCGGCGGCGGCCACCACTTGCGTCACATCATAGGCGGCAGCAAAAAAGGGCAGGAGCACATAGGTGGTCACATAGGTTCTTTGCGCGCTGATGGCCATATCCGGGAAATTCGGCCCGGTCAGGTGTACATCGAAGTCTCCGCTACCCGAGCCGGCCCAGTACAAGATCGCTTTCTTGACAGCAGCAGTGGCCGGATATTGCAAATTGATGGTAGAGGAGGAGACATTGTTCGATGCACAATCAAATCCCG
>JALVEF010000391.1 GCA_027031185.1 Saprospiraceae bacterium | reverse complement strand
AAGACATCGAGAAATTCCAGAAACTTATAATTCTCATCTGTCACATCTACATAACTCTTTTCAGCGGTCGCTTTGATATTCCCCTTTGAGATATAAATCCTTTTATCCCGACTTGCAATGCTAAGCACCCTTGGAACCTGCGTCGTAAGTCCCATTTTGTTATATAGCAAAAGACCGGTGATGTAAGCGATACGCCTGCCCCGGCTGAATAAATAAGGAGTAATAATTTTCTCCTCGGCAGGTTTCAACTCACCAAAAGCGGTCCGGTTGGCTTTGTAAAATACTCCGGG
Organism: Saprospiraceae bacterium; assembly: GCA_027031185.1. Taxonomy (GTDB): domain Bacteria; phylum Bacteroidota; class Bacteroidia; order Chitinophagales; family Saprospiraceae; genus HyVt-613. Next base: position 1,963 of record JALVEF010000391.1, on the reverse strand, counting down.
AGAAAGGCGCTTGATTATTTCCTTTTTTATGAGACGCTCAATGGCCTTCGATGCAGCACTATATTCATCCTTTTGGATGGAGAGATCCGCATAGGTAAATATATCCCCTTTGGGGAAACCTGCAATCTTTTCTGTTATTTTCTTTGCAAAACTCATACGGCAAAGAAAGTCTTTTTTCTCAAAAATGTCAAGTATTTTGCTCAAAATACTTGACAACTTGCATTTGAAAATCAATCACTTGTGAATTTTCCGGCGTGACGCATCTGCCGCAGCGGGCGGGCGCTACCGTTTTCGGTGCCGCCCCGGCCTGTGGATCCCCACATTCAGCAGGACATTGGCGATGGCGGCGGCCACCCACAGCCACACGGGTGCCGGTTCGTAAATGGCGGCCGCACCGGCCAGCACCCGGAAGGCCGCGCCCAGCGATACGAGGATCAATCCTATGAGACCGAACCGCTTCAGCACCAGGCTGTATAGCACACCGAGCAGGACATAAGCCACTTCCCAGGTCATCACGTCCGGACCGATGCGGTGGTAGGCGAGATACAGGCCGCCCACGACGAGGGCGGCAAACCAAAAGGACGCCGTCTGCTTATCCACTTCGCCGCGCGCCAGGGGCTTGTACCTGGATCGCACGGGGTCGCGGCGGTCTCGTTCTACATCGGCCAGGTCGTTGAAAATATAGCTGCCGGCGGATACCAGTGTGAAGGTGATCCAAGTCCAGATCAGCGAATACTCGCCGTCTGCCCACAATAGGTAGATCTTGTCATACCACAGGGCGGGCAGCAGAACCAACAGATTCTTTAACCAATACCAGAGGCGCAGGAGTCGAAGGAAGGACATATTAACCGGGTTGAATCCCTGAATGGTACGAAAATACGGGACTTTGGTTTTTGCTGCAGTCATCCGGCAAGACTACTCGCGCGGGACAAGGCAAAAAACGGGCTTTTTTGCTTTCCGCCCATCGGCCGAAACGGTTGCGGATGGGTGGGAATTTGTCGGATGCGGACATTTGGCTGATTGCTACCGCTCCTTTGCCGGCGGGCGCCGGCAAAGGAGCAGGTATCAGTGCCCGACGGCTGAGTTGACGCGCTTGACGAAAAGGTCGGCCGTGAGTGGGTTGACCAACTCGACGACGTAATATTCGTTTTTGCCTTTTTTGAACTTGAACTCTTTGGCCTTCATCTTTTCGGCGGTCTGCTCAAATTGGGGATTGTTGGAGCAAGTGCTCAACACGCCGCCCTGGTATCCGAAGAAATAGAAATTGTTGTTGGGCAATTTGATATAGATATAAAAGCGGTCGTCTTCGTTGCCGGGCATCTTGATTTCGACATAGGAACGAATTTGCTTGTTGACGGGTTTGCCGTCAAAGCTGCCCAGGACGTTCTGCTTGGAGATGGTCATAAAAGACTGGTATTCGGGCAGGTACTTCATATTGAGTTTGGAGAAGATGAGTTTGTACTTTTTGTAGTAGGATTTGGGATATTTGATGGCGTGAGCGGTGATGCCCTTTTTGGCTTCGATTAAGTCTTTGGGATTGTGGATGAAATTGGGCAATACCTTGTTGTAGTAGGAGTTTTCGTAAACGCCCTCGCGCAAGTCGAGGAGATTGGCTTCGATGTCGGCAGCGATGATGCGGGCCAAGGCCTCCGGAAAGTCAAAGTCAAAGCCCGCCATGATCCGGGCACGGACGGGTGCAATGGAATCCGCTGTCAGGGTGGTCTCTAATGTGCCGGCAGCCTTGATGGAAGCATATTGCATGCCGGTACCCAGGTGCAATTCGCCATCGCCTTTGACCGCATTGGATTGGGTGAAATAGACCAGTTTGTTGCCACGGTCGCCGTAGTTGTTGACGCGGGTGGAGTCCCCGAAAATCAGGCTTTTGTTGTTTTTATTATAGCGGAATTGGCCCATGCAGTCGAGGATGGGCCGGTCTTTGCGCCGGCGGGGGACCTGGATCATC
>JALVEF010000390.1 GCA_027031185.1 Saprospiraceae bacterium | reverse complement strand
ACCCAAAGCAAAAAAATGTAACTAGTCAGGAGTTCCTGTTTTTAGTACCAAAACAACGGGTACCAAAGCAGTTACAAAAAGAAAAGCCCAAGCAACCGCTTGGGCTTCCCAGGGATTACAATATGTTGCCTCCTTAGAAACGCTTGGCGACGTTAAATTTCTTGTTGACCACACCATCTACTGTGGTGACCTTGGCAATGTACATACCTGAAGCCAAATCACTAACAGGAATGGTTATATGATTGGTGTCCAGTCCTTTTATGCCATACATCCGGCGGCCCGCCATATCCAGAATTTGCACTTCGGTAGCCTTGAAGCCGCCATTCAGATGAATATTGATGTCCTCCGATGTGGGATTGGGATATACAATCACCTGACCCGGATCAATGGTAGCCAAACCGGTACCCGCCAAATTGATCGTCAACTTCGTAGAACTACCATCCACAAGATAATACTGCCCTGCGCCATCGGTCACTTGACCACCATCAATGCTTAGCTCTATTTCAGGACTAACACCTTTGATACCGTCAATCTGATCGTCAATGATGAAGTTCAGCGTGCCGACAATGCCCATCCCGCTAATAGACGTACTACCAGTGCGGGTCATCGCCGTTTCAATACGTCCGTTAAACGGATTTTTTGAGATAGTCAGGACAGCATCATTGCGCGTGAACCATGACTCTTCATCATACTTGATATAAGCATTGTCAAAGGCATCCACCCAGTAATTGACATTGAACGTGAAGCCGTAAACATCCACGGCGGGCATGTCGTCCGTGCCCAGGATAAGCGGGATAGAGACGAAATCGCCGGGCTGCGGGTTGGGATTGGACGGGGCGCCAAACGAAATATTGATTTGTTTCTTAGCTGTGGGGATATACGGTGTAAGCGTGCGGTATTGGCCGTACGAAGTGGCGATAGCCGAGGTATCAGCAGCAGTAATCTGCCCGTCCCCGTCGGCATCCACATATTTCAATTCCATAGCTGTATAGGGTACCTCCCAGTCCTGCGCATCATGGCCATACCAGTCAATACCCTGATCCGCACGCGCCGGCCCGGTCATCCCAAAATACAGCCCCACATCCAACAAGTCCTTGACAGAAACAATCCCGTCATTGTTAGCATCTCCGGGCCATACACACGCCTGATAACAAGAGGCCGGCGGCCCATCTACCACCTCGACATGCACTTTGGTCTCATAGCAGTTCCCATTGGCATTCATGCAATACCGAAGGTCAAATTCATCGGTACCGATAAAGTCCGGGGGCGGATAGTACACCACCAGGTTGTTTCCGGTAACAACTTCCCCATTTATAAAGACAGTTTGAACCCCGTTATGAATGGCCACCCCGCCAAAGAGCGGCTCGGTCACCAAACTAAAAGAAAAATCAGGGAGCTTGCCAGGATATTCAATGAGCAAAGGCGAGTCTTTCGTCGTGGTCAGCGTAAAATCAGGCAGGACCGGCTGCTGATCGCTTATAACGATAGTTACATCGGCGGTCTCAATGCTGGGATTATACATATCCCCGACCGTATAAGAGAAATGCTGCGTACCCTGGTATTGAGGATCTGGTGTGTACGTAAACTCCCCACTTCCGTTATACTCCAAAGTCCCATAGTACGGTTGGGAAAAGCCTTTAATGGTGAAATTCCCCACGTCGTTGTCTGAGACATTAAAGGTTACGGGGGTAGCCTTGGACGTATAGACAAGATCATCCATAGCCGACTGATTGGGGTCAGCCTTATTGTACACATGAATGATTGCCTCTTCCACAGTGGCCTGATCCGAACTGATGAGACGCAAGGTGTCCGTGCCTACAAAATTGGCATTGGGCACGTAATACAACTCCTGTCCATCGTTGACATAGGCCTGCCCGTGACCGGGAGGAGTCAACACAGCAAAATCATTGCGATAGAGCGGCATTGTCAATGGCGTATTGCGCGTAGTGGCAAATACCTCACTGATCTCCCCCGGAGCCATTTCCATCACGCTGACATGTAGCTCCCCCACATCACAGGTGCCAAGGCTGTCGCATACCGTATAACGAATCTGAGCCAGACCAGAGTAATTTGGTGACGGGACAAAGTGGATCGTCCCTCCCGAACGTACAGTAGATCCACCCTCACTAAAAACAACACTCTTCAACGTCAGTGGCGGATGAGAGGCATAATCGTTGGAAGTGACATCAACACTGACCGGTTGGGCCAGACCTGTCACCGCATAATCATCTTTGGCGGATACAATCGAGGCAACAATATTAAACTTGAAGGTAATATAAGTGGGGCTTCCCGGATTCCCATTGTAGGGATTCATATTGCTCAACTCCAGCGTAAACTGGTCAGCACCAATATAATCGGTATTGGGTGTGTACTTCACCTCATACATACCGCCGCTCAATTCCTGGAAGGGCTGTTGTACCGTACCATGGGCCGGATAGTCCTTAATAATCGGTTGTTGAGAAGAAGAAACAGCCACGCTATAAGATGCGTTCTTAATCAGAACAATCACACCTTCGCCGCCCTGCGCAAAAACTTTTGCTACAGGTAACACAATCAGCAGCACGAACATCAAAGCGGAGAGTCGACGTCCTTTCATACCTGGGTGGTTTACTGGTTCGCAAGGTAGGCATTTTTCCGTATTTTTGCAAGCAAGGCACTGATTTGGGGGTGATTTTTTTTCCATAGCAGATGTTCTGATGGGTTAATTAACTACAAATTTGACACATGAAGAGCATCTCTAATGCGTCAAAAAAAGTGCCACTCCCACGGTAATGGACCTTTTTCTCCGGTTTTATTTCAGAAAAGCGACATCCACACATATACATGGAAGCTACAAAAATCTTCAAGAGCATCCGCAAACTGGACAAACCACTGCGCAAGCGCTTTCGCCTATATTTAATGTCACCCTACTTCAACCGGAGCAAGACCTATTTGAAAGCGTTTACTTTCTTATCTGATTTTGTGGACAAAAACCCAAATAAAAAACTGACAAAACAGGCCTTTTGGAAGAAAATATTCGGCAAAGAGCCCTACAAAGAACTCAATCTCCGCAAGCTCAACTCCGATCTGCTGCGCCTGCTAAAGGACTTTCTTGCCCTCGAACAATACCGCCAGGACGAAGGCCGCCAAATCAACTACTTGATGCGGGCTGTCCACCGACTCGGCCTGGATGACCTGCAATCCATCTCCATTCGTATGAGTGACCAATATTTCATACGCACCCCCTACCGGAATGCAGACTACTATCTCCAGCGCTACAACAAAGAAAAGGAATATTACCAGCTCATCGGCTTTGACAAGCGCCGGGAAGCCAAATCCAATGTGGAAGACATCCTCCGCAACCTGGACTTGTTCTACCTGTCCGAAAAACTGTACTTCTATACCAGCTCTATTGTCCGCCGGCGCATTCTCTCACACGATTTCCAGTTTCTGCTCATGGATGAAATCATGGAGCACCTGCGCAAACACAGCTATGACAATGCATTAGCTGTATCCATTTACTACCATTTGGTGCTGGCATTGACCCAATTGGACAACACACAGGCCTACGAAAAGCTCAAACAGCTCATCACCGACAATATCCACCTCTTTCCCCCGGAAGAAGCTACCGAGATTTATACCGGTATGCTAAACTTTGCCGTAGCAAAAATCAACCGCGGCGCTTTTGAATTCAATAGAGAGTATGTTGATTTGATTGAGCAAATGATAGAAAAGAAATTTATTCTGGAAGCCGATGGATATGTGGCCTTAAACAAGTTCCGCAATGCCTGTCAATCAGCCCTGCGTCTCAAAATGTTTGACTGGACAGAAAAATTTATTGATAACTTCGGGCCAAAACTGCCGCCGGACGTACGGGAGAGCGGGATGAATTTCACGCGGGCTTTACTGTATTTCCGGCGCAAACAGTTTGACAAGGTCATCCCCCTGTTGTCCGTGATAGAATACGATGACGTGGCTTTCGGACTCACGGCCAAAATCATGCTGGCACATACCTTCTATGAGCTGGAAGAATTTGACGTCCTGGAGTCACACTTGGGCGCATTTAGGGTCTTTCTGAGCCGCAGAAAAGATATTCCAAAGGCCCGCCGAGAAAATTATCTGACTCATTTGCGCTACTTACAACGCCTGATGCGCCTGATCCCCGGCGACAAGGAGGCCGTGGATAAATTCATCAAAGACATTAAGGCCGAAAAGCAGATACTAAATGCCACACTGCTCATCGAAAAGGCCGAGGCGCTGCGCTAGAACCTAACCGCCCCTCAGCCCCATAACGGGATCAATCCTCATCCGAGACGACGGCAGCCGCCAGGAAGTTTTTATTCATATAGGCAATGTTGGTTAGAGAGATGCCTTTCGGACATTCGACTTCACATGCTCCGAAATTGGTACAGTTGCCAAAACCTTCCCGGTCCATTTGGCGAACCATACGGAGCGTACGGCGATGCTTTTCGGGTGCACCCTGGGGCAGCCGGTTCAGATGGCTGATCTTGGCAGAAGTAAACAGCATAGCTGCCCCGTTGGGACAGGCCGCCACACAGGCGCCGCAGCCGATGCAGGCGGCCGCATCCATGGCGGTCTCTACCGTATCTTTTTCAATCGGGATATTATTGGCATCGCGCGGGCCTCCGGTGTTGACGGAAATATAGCCTCCCGCCTGGATAATCCGGTCAAAAGCCGAGCGGTCCACTACCAGGTCCTTGATCACCGGAAACGCCTTGGCACGGAACGGTTCAATCGTGATCGTCTGCCCGTCCTTGTAAAAACGCATGTGCAGCTGGCAGGTCGTCGTACGCGCTTTCGGGCCGTGCGGTTTGCCGTCAATGACCATACTGCAGGCACCACAAATACCCTCCCGGCAGTCATGCTCAAAGGCCACCGGCTCCTTCCCCTCTTCAATCAACTGCTGATTGAGCACGTCCAGCATCTCCAAAAAGGACATGTGCTCATTGGCCTCTACTTCGTATAATTCAAAATGACCCTTGGCCTGATGATTCTTTTGTCTCCAGATCTTGAGCGTTAGTCTCATGATTACAGTTTTTCGGTATGCGACAGCAATGGCCTACTCGTAAGAGCGTGTCTTGAGTGCGATGTCGTGAAACTCCAGTTTTTCTTTGTACAACTCCGGCTCTTGATCGGGGCCATTCCATTTCCAGGCGGCCACGTAAGCAAATTCCTCATCATTGCGTAGCGCTTCGCCCTTTTCAGTTTGGTACTCTTCGCGGAAATGGCCTCCGGCAGATTCCTTGCGGTGCTCGGCGTCAATGAGCAACAACTCGGCTAATTCCAAAAAGTCAGCGACACGGCATGCCTTTTCGACCTCGTTATTGTAATCCTCGGCGCTGCCCGGAATAAAGACATCACTCCAAAAGCGCTCGCGCAACTCACGCACCAACTTGCGGCCCTTCTTAAGCCCCTCTTCATTGCGGGAGATGCCGCCGTAGTCCCACAAAATCCGGCCCAGTTCGCGGTGGATTTCTTCCACAGAGGTCTTCCCTTTGATATCCATCAGCCGGCGGATTTGGTTTCGCACCTCCTGCTCAGCTTGCTCAAACTCCGGCAAGTCCGTACTAATAGGCGGTGTACGGATTTCGTCTGCCAAAAAGGTACCGATGGTATAAGGAAGTACAAAGTAGCCGTCTGCCAGACCCTGCATCAAAGCCGAGGCTCCAAGCCGGTTGGCCCCGTGGTCCGAGAAATTGGCTTCACCGATCACAAACAAGCCCGGGATGTTGGATTGCAGGTTGTAATCCACCCACAGTCCGCCCATGGTATAGTGCACGGCGGGGAATATCTTCATCGGCGTTTTGTAGGGATTGTCCCCGGTGATACGCTCGTACATCTCAAAGAGATTGCCGTACTTTTCTTCAATTATTTTTTCGCCGAGACGGCGAATCGTGCCGGGATCGGGATTGTGGATTCCTTCCAGGTGTGCCTGTTCCTTACCGTAGCGTTCGATAGCCGAGGCAAAGTCAAGGAAAACCGCCCTGCCCGTGGCATTGACGCCATGGCCTTCGTCACAGGCTACTTTTGCGGCACGGGAGGCCACATCACGAGGCACCAGGTTGCCAAAGGCCGGATAGCGGCGCTCCAAGTAATAATCACGGTCTTCTTCAGGAATATCATTGGGAGACTTGCGCCCTTCCCGTACCGCCATCACATCTTCCATCTTCTTGGGTACCCAAATCCGGCCGTCATTGCGGAGCGACTCAGACATCAAAGTGAGTTTGGATTGGTACTCACCGGACTCCGGCAGGCAAGTGGGATGGATTTGTACATAGCAAGGATTGGCAAAGAAAGCACCGCGTTTGGCGGCCCGCCAGGCTGCAGTAGCGTTGGAGGCCATCGCATTGGTGGACAGGTAGTACAAATTGCCGTATCCGCCGGTAGCCAACACCACGGCATGCGCCGAATGACGGGATAGTTCACCGGTGAGAAGATTGCGCGCGATGATACCGCGCGCCTTGTTGTCCACTACCACCAGATCGAGCATCTCATGCCGGGTAAACAATTGGACCTTCCCGATGGCTATCTGGCGGGATAGCGCCGAATAGGCCCCAAGGAGCAATTGCTGACCGGTCTGTCCCCGCGCATAAAAGGTACGGGAAACCAACACTCCGCCAAAAGAGCGGTTGGCCAATAATCCACCGTATTCGCGAGCAAAGGGTACGCCTTGGGCCACGCACTGGTCTATGATATTGGCACTTACTTCGGCCAGGCGATATACATTGGCCTCGCGCGAGCGATAGTCACCGCCCTTGATGGTGTCATAAAACAACCGATAGACACTATCTCCATCGTTTTGATAATTCTTGGCCGCATTAATACCACCCTGCGCCGCGATACTATGGGCCCTCCGCGGGCTGTCGTGATAGGTGAATACCTTCACATTGTAGCCCAGCTCCGCCAATGACGCTGCCGCCGAAGCACCGGCCAGCCCCGTGCCTACGACGATGATATCCAGTTTGCGTTTGTTATTGGGGGACACCAAAGGCATGTGAGACTTATACTCCGTCCATTTGGTAGCCAATGGCCCTTCCGGTACGTTTCCGTGTATTTCTTTCATTGGTCTTTGAATTTATTGGTAGCTACAAAAAGCGGTCGTCTCCACTCAATGGCCGGTCAGGTAAATGATGACGGGAATTGACGCAAAGCCCAGCATCAAGCCGATGGAAAAGATAAAACCAAGCACACGCACCAGCTTGTCGTACTTGCGGTGCCGGGCCCCCAAAGTCTGGAAAGCGCTGTCGAAACCATGCCACAAGTGCAAGCCCAGCGCCAGCATACAAACGACGTAAAAAATCACTTCGCCCGTCTCACTAAATTCCTCATACACCACCGAGGCCAAATCCTTTACGCCATCTTTCATCCCAATAGGACCGTAGTGCATCTTAAACCAAAAATCCTGCAAGTGTACCACTAAAAAGATACCGAGCAAAATCCCCCACCATATCATGTTGCGAGCCGCAAATCCGGTGTTGTCCGTGACCCGCACGGCATAACGCTGCCCTTTCGCCAGGCGGTTTTGACGCCAGAGCAACAGGCCGACCACCGCATGATAGGCAAAGAGTAGTTTGATTATCCAGGCTAGCGCCTGGATGAGGCCGTTGTGTGCCATAAAATCCGCGTAGTGATTAAATGCACGGCCACCGTCTCCGGCAAGCAGCAAAAAATTGCCCGACAAGTGTACAATCAAAAAGAGCACAAAAAATAAGCCCGTAAGGCTCATTGTGACCTTGCGCCCAATGGAGGAAGTCATCAAGTTTGTTAGCCAAGCCATACGTTGATTCAGTTTGAAACCGCAGTCATCCAGACATCAGGTGGAAAACAATTTGCCTGCACAACCGCTCAATTGTAGTCATCTGCACCGGAAAACCGGACTGTCCGTGCCTGCCCCGGCTCATACACTGCCAGCGGCAAGAGCCACGAAAACAATCTCCGGCAACATCCTGCCTACGGCACCTTTTCCCTTTATTTTGTCGCAGACAAAGTCCGTTTTGATAGCATCGAACTCCAGCGGCAAATCTATGCACCGTCCCCCAAAAAAAAGCCTTTTCCCAGGCTTTTTTTTAGGGGAGTGCTTATTTTTAAGCAGTCTAAACAGTATTAGGTACGTGCGGGAAAATTTAACGGTATAGCGGTGTAGCAGTCTAACGGTGTAACGGTATAGCGGTCCCGCACTTACTTGTCCCAAAAGCGGAGTGATATGCACCCATCTTGCAAAAAGCATAAGCGGAAAGGGGCAAAGCCAAAATCAAGCAAAGCAAGTAAGTGCGGGACAAGTAGAGCGTCCATATCCCCTAAGGGAATAAACAAACATTCCCGTCGGCTGAAGCCGACGGCAATGCAATGCTATGCTATGCAATGCAAAACAAAGCAAGGCAAGGGCTTCTTTTTCATGCGACAAAGCTTTGACATCCACGAAAATGCCTATTTTGCCCCTAAAACAGGAGCAGCTAAACTGTTACATGTTTAGCAAGCCCCGTAGGAGCTGGACTTTTGTAATAATGCTGCTCCCCTTAGCTCCGGAAGGAACGACACGACTACACATTCCAATCAACGGTTGGAAGGAATATTTTGCCGGCGCCCGCCGGCAAAAGGCTATCCGGTGCTTCCTGGTAACTGTTTAGATCCCAAATCTCAAACCTATAAGCTTTTGGAAAGCTTATAGGTTTTGTCGTTCGCGCATCTCCGCGCATTAATTAGGGCAGCAGTTTCGCTCCTACGGAGCTTACATTGTGTGTTGGACTTTTGGCTACAAAGGTCTCGTCCCTACGGGACGACATG
>JALVEF010000389.1 GCA_027031185.1 Saprospiraceae bacterium | reverse complement strand
ACTATTTTTGAGCGTGGGGTGGCGCAGTTTCTCGATACATTTTTGATAGTCCTGCTGTGTGTTTTTATTGACTTTGAACTATATACCCGGGATCTCCAAAGGTATTTGCCAATGGGTATAGGTGTTTTGTTTTTTCTATTGAATTTAGGAGTGATGTTTGGTTATCACATATTGTCGGAATACATGTGGAATGGGCAGAGTCCGGGCAAACGCCTGCTGGGGCTTCGAGTTATCCGCTTGGATGGGCAGCGCACAGGTTTGTTTGAAAGTGTCATCCGTGCCATACTGCTGCTGGTGGATTTCTTTTTTACGTCAGGAACATTAGGTGGGCTGGTCATTGCTACCTCGCGTCTGCGGCAGCGTCTGGGGGATATGGCGGCGGGGACTGTGGTAGTCAAGGCTCACCCGTCAGCGCCGGTACATTTGAAAGAGATCGAGGAAATTACTTCACGGGAGGAGATGGAATTCCGGTATCCGCAAGTAGTGAAGTTTACGGAACAGGACATGCTGTTGGTAAAAGAGATGTACAAGCGCACGCAGACCAATGGCAATGCCGCCCACCAGCATCTATTGCATGCACTGGCCCGTCAACTGGCGGAGCAGTTGGGTTTGGAGGAAGTACCGGCCGATGCGCGTTCATTTGTCCGGCAAGTCATCCGGGAATATATTGTGCTGACGCGATAACATCGGAGAATATACAAAAAGTAGATGGGAAGGAGGCGAAAAATGCGGGTCTTGCCGGGCGTTCGTTTTACCGGTATAGCCGACAAGGGGATGGCCGTGGGGCGCACGGCGGAGGGCGAGGTGGTCTTTGCGGAGGGCCCGGCACCGGGAGATGTGGCGGATGTGCAGGTATTGCGCAAGCGCAAGGGCGTGTGGCAGGGCCGTGTGTTGGCCTACCATCGGTTTTCGGCGGATCGCGTGACACCGGCCTGTGCCCATTTCGGCGCGTGTGGGGGCTGCAAATGGCAGCACCTGTCCTATGCGGCGCAGTTGAAACACAAAGAAGACCAGGTGCGGCAGGCACTGGTGCGCATCGGGAAGGTGGATGCTTCGGTGCTGGAACCGATTGTGGGCAGTGCGCAGCCGTTTGAATACCGCAATAAGCTGGAATTTTCCTTTGGCACGCGTCGCTGGCTGACCACGGCCGAGATTGCTGCCGGACAGTCTAATGAGGCGCGTGTGCTGGGTTTTCACAAGGCCGGCGCCTTTGACAAGCTGATAGACATTCGTCACTGCCTGTTGCAGCCGTCGCCGTCCAATGAACTCCGGGAGGGGATCCGGCGCATCGCCGAAGAGATGAATCTGGCCTATTACGACAACCGGACACATACCGGTTTTTTGCGGCAAATGGTCATTCGCACGGCGCGCACCGGCCAGACGATGCTGATCATGGGCTTTGGCCGCGATGAGCCGGCGTTGATAGCCTCCTTTTTGGATGAAGTCGCGGATGCTTTTCCGGGACTGACCACTATCATTTATGCGGTGAATACCAAGCGCAACGACTACTTGTTTGACCTGGAGATGAAAACCTTTTCAGGGCCCGGGTATATCGAGGAGCGCCTGGGAGATCTGGTGTTTAAGATTGGGCCGAAGTCGTTTTTTCAGACCCATACGCGTCAGGCGGAAGAGTTGTATGGCATCGCGCGTGAATTTGCCGGCTTGACCGGGGAAGAGACGGTGTATGATCTGTACACCGGCACCGGCAGTATTGCGCTGTATCTGGCGAGGGATGCCGGGCGCGTGGTCGGGATCGAGACTATTGAGGCGGCCATAGCCGATGCGCGTGAAAATGCGATTCGCAACGGCATTGAAAATGTCCGTTTCTATGCAGGTGATGTCAGAGATGTGCTGACGCCCGCTTTTGCGGGCGAACACGGCCGCCCGGATGTGTTGGTCACGGATCCACCGCGGAGCGGGATGCATCCGGACGTGGTGGATTTCCTGCTCCGGTTGGAGGCGCCGCGGATTGTTTATGTGAGTTGTAATCCGGCGACGCAGGCGCGGGATATCGCGCTGTTGTCGTCGAAATACGACTTGGTGCGCGCGCGGCCGGTGGATATGTTTCCGCATACGCATCATGTGGAGAATGTGGCGTTGTTGGAAATAAATTGATTACGGTTGATGGACCAAGGTCAACGGTCCAAGGTACATGGTAGTGTCAGGGGTATGTGCGGGACGCGTTGAACTGCCCCGCACTAACGGTTTGATGGCCCAAGGTCAATGGTCCAAGGTACATGGTAGTGTCAGGGGTATG
>JALVEF010000388.1 GCA_027031185.1 Saprospiraceae bacterium | reverse complement strand
GTAAACCGGTTTGATCTGTACATACTGGCTTCAACAGGAACAAAAATGCCTATTTTATCCCTAAAAACAGGAGCACCTAAACAGTTACATTTTAGCGTAGGCTGATAGTTGCCTTTTTTTGCTACTTTTGTGACGCACCGACTGATCACATAGCTAGCTATGAACTACTACGTGTTAGGGGCCGGGCCTTTTTCACCAAATAACGCCTTATGTCGCTGGACTTGATTTTCTTAGTCTTCTTTGTCTACGGCTTCTACATTGGTTTCACGCGCGGTATTATCCGTGCGGTTTTTTCGATTCTGGCCATTGCCTTTGGGATTTTGGCAGCCATGATGTTTTCGCCTTATATGACCAAGTTTTTGGAGGATCATTTTTCAGAATCTCCAATGATGTTCATTGTGGGATTTGTGCTGACCTTCATCACCGTATTCCTGCTTTTTAGGATTGCGGCCAAATTGATGGAAAGTTTATTCACTAAAATGAGGATCAACGTGTTAAACAAGATCTTTGGCGGTGCGTTGATGGCCGGGTTTTATCTCATGATATACAGTTGGTTATTGTTGTTTGGAGTCAAAGCCGGCTTTGTCAAGGAACAAACCCGATACGCCTCTTTTACGTATCCATATATGGAAAAACTTCCAGACGCCTCGCTGTCATACATTGCACAAGTCAAGCCGGTGGTACAAGATTTTAAGGATTTTGCTACTAAGTACTTAGAGCGGATGAAGCATGATCCGCTGGAGCAGGAGACTGGTGGAGAAGAGGAGGATATCGGAGATGGTCCGTTGCAGTAGGCTAAATTAACAGATTATTATCTGCGTAAAATGTTGGTGTTCAATACTTTCGGTATTTTTTGATGTACCCACCAAAAAAAAAGAGTGGCTTTGTTGCTTTTCAAACTTATTAAACCTAACTTTGCTATTGCCCAATTTCCGATTTCAATACGCATTTCTACCATTTCCGGCCCTGCCGCAGCAAGGTAGAGCGTTCCGGTTGTGTTTAATTGTTCGCATTTTGCGATCCAACAAAAAGAATAAACTCCGATGGGCAAAAGTATTTCTACGCTTTTCATGTTGTTGTTTTCCCTGTTTCTGTCAGAATCGCTGCTGGCATTTTCGATTCAGGTGACTGGCACGGACATTACCTGCAACGGAGCGGCTGACGGCAGCGCCACTGTTGTGGTACTCAACGGAAACGGCGGCAATTACACCTACCAATGGTCCAACGGTGAGACCACGGCCACCATTTCCAATCTGGATGAGGGGGCTTACTCTGTGACCGTAACGGAAAATACGGGAGCTACGCAGGTAGGGGCTGTTTATATTTCCCAACCGGCCCCGATCAGCCTCGTGATGAACTCCTCCTACGAGACTTGTGATGTGAGTGACGATGGCACCGCCGGCGTATTGGCCTATGGCGGCACTCCGCCCTACACCTTGCAATGGAGTGATCCGGCTGCCCAGACTTTCTGGGTCGCCTACAATCTGTCAGCCGGCGACTACTCCGTAACGGTCACAGACGCCAACGGCTGCACGGCCGTGGGTACCGTGACGGTTGAAATGTCTCCTGAGGGGATTTGGCTCGGCACGACGGCTACCGATGCCACCTGTGCGGGCAGCTGTGACGGTACAGCGACGACCATGCCCATGACAGGAACGCCGCCCTATACTTACCAATGGAGCGGCACGACACAGACGACAGACCACATTACGGGACTATGCCCCGGGACGTATTCGGTGACGGTGACGGATGCCAATGGCTGTTCGGCTGTGGATCAGGCTACCGTCAATGAGCCGCCGGCGCTTCAGGTGTCCGTTACTTCCGCCCCGTCAGGTTGCTCCGGCACTTCATCCGGCAGCGCATCGGCCAGCCCGTCAGGCGGCACCCCCGGCTATACCTACCTTTGGTCCAACGGGCAGACTAGTATGACAATTATGGGCTTGGCCCCCGGGACGTATTCGGTGACGGTGACAGATGCCAATGGCTGTACAGCTGTGGGTTCTACCGAGGTACTGCAGTCCGGTTCATCCGATTTGGTATTTACCCTGAGCGCCAATGATGTCACCTGCAATGGAAATTGCGACGGCAATGCCGAAGTGACTATCGTCAGTGGTACGGCGCCTTACACCTATTCTTGGAGTACAGGTGCATCCGGCAGCAGTGTTTCCGGACTTTGCGCCGGACAATATGCCGTGACGGTCTCCGATGCTTCGGGATGTCCCGTTGTACAGACCTTTTTCATTGGAGAGCCTGATCCGATTGGCTTGAGTTTTTCTGCTACGGATGCCAGCTGTGGCGCTACGGATGGCACGGCTACCGTCACCGCTTCGGGAGGCAATGGCGGTTATACGTACGCCTGGTCAACCGGACAGACAACAGCGACTGCTACGGGCCTGGGTCCGGGCACCTATTCTGTGACCGTAACGGACCAATTGGGATGCAGTGCCACCGGTCAGGTGGATGTCGGCGTCAGCGGCACCGGTATCACGGCTACCATCAGCTCCGAGCCGGCCAGTTGTTCGGATTCCAACGATGGCTCCGCTACGGTCACGGTGACATCCGGGACTCCTCCTTATGTGTATGAGTGGAGCAATGGCGCTACCGGCAGTACGGCCACCGGTCTGGCTGCAGGTGACTATTCGGTCACGATCATGGATGCGGTCGGTTGTCCGCTGGTGTTGCAGACTACTGTCACAGCACCGCCGCCCATTGACATCACAATAACCACCACACCGGCCTCTTGTGGTCAAGCCAACGGTTCGGCTTCCGCTACTGTATCGGGAGGAGTAGGCGGCTATACTTATCTTTGGTCCAATGGGGATACCACACCCACAATCACCGATCTGCCAGCCGGCAACTATACACTGGCTGTGGCGGATGCCAATCTGTGCCTGGCCAATGAGACAGTTACTGTGGAGCAAAGCGGTGGTCAGGTGATAGCCTCGGCCACATCCACGCCGGTCTCTTGTAATGGCGGCAGTGATGGCACGGCGTCTATCGGCATTGACTCCGGCACGCCGCCATATTCCTTTGAGTGGTCCACAGGAGAGACCACTCAGTCCATTACTGGATTGACTGCCGGTGGCTATGGCTGGACGGTAACCGATGCATCTGGCTGCATGGCCACTGGCATGGTACAAGTGACCCAGCCCGATGCGTTGCAATTGACTACGGAATCCCAGCCGGCCTCATGTGGTGTAGATAACGGTATGGCCTCTGTGACCGTATCCGGCGGCACACCGCCATATACCTATAAATGGAATGACCCCTTTGGCCAGACGGGCTATGCCGCCATGAATCTGGCTCCGGGCACTTATATCGTCCTGGTCACAGACGCCAACGGCTGCACGGCCAATGCCACCGTGGAAGTAGAGTCAATTGATGGCTTTACCTGCAACGCCATGGTATCTTCTAGTTACAATGGTGCGGATATTAGCTCGATTGGTGGCAGTGATGGTGCCGCTACCGTGGTGATGAACGGTGGCAATCCCGGCTATTTCTCGTTTGCCTGGTCCAATGGTCAGACCACGCAGCAAATCACCGGCCTGTCAGCGGGCACTTATTCGGTGGTGGTCAAAGATGACCTGACCGGCTGTACTTGTGAATCGTCTGTCACCTTGCAGGACCCTGCCAAGATTGGTGACCTGGTGTGGCTGGATCTCAATTCAAATGGCATCCAGGATGCCGGTGAGATGGGCATAGAGGGTGTTCAAGTCAATTTGACGGGAACGTCTGATAACGGACTGATGCTGGACTTGACGACCACCACGGACGCCAGCGGCATGTACATGTTTACTTTGGCACCCGGTACCTACAAACTCACCTTCACCTTGCCTCCCAACCACGACTTTACCGTAGCGGATGCGGGCGGCGATGATGCAGTAGATAGTGATGTAGATACAGCTACCGGCATGACGACGATGGTCAGCCTGTCGTCCGGCGTGTATGACGACAGCTGGGACGCCGGCCTGATCAAGACTTGTGTGGCAGTAGGGGACTTTGTATGGTACGATGATGACCAAAACGGCTTCCAGTATGACGGCGTGGCCGGCGTGGCCGGTGTGACCGTCGAGCTTATCTCAGCCGGACCGGACGGCTTGTTTAAGACGGCCGATGACGTAGTAGAACAGACCACCTCGACCGATGCATCGGGCCATTATCTGTTTGACTGTGTGCTGCCGGGCACGTATGTCGTGCGCTTTTCCAATATTCCTGCGGGCTATGAATTTTCGCCCCCGGATGCGGTCTTCAATGATGGCAAAGACAGCGATGCCGGAGAAGATGGCTATACATCTCCCTTTGACGTGAGTCTGGCTACCGGAGACAACTTAACCATTGATGCCGGAATCCATACGCTGTGCGACAATGTGACCAATCCGGGTACCATCGGCTATGACCAATCCATTTGTCCGGGCCAGGTGCCCAATCAACTCGTAACCGTCACTCCGCCCTCCGGCGGGTCCGGTGCCTTTGAATACATCTGGATGAAAGCCGAACCCGGCGCCCAATTTGAGATCATTCCCGGTTCGACTACACCGGACTATCAGCCGCCGGCACTTTATACCACCACCCGCTATAGAAAATGTGTGCGGCGTGCCGGTTGTGTCGCCTATCTCGAGCCGCCTGCTGTCACCATCACCGTCATGGACACTTGTGGTGGCAACTTCGTCTCCATTTCGGCGTCTATGATACAGCAGGGCCAAGCCGTACAAATTGAGTGGATGACGGTCTCCGAACAGGACGGTTTCAAGTATCAGATTGAGCGCTCCGCCAACGGTGAGGACTTCACCGTCATGGATTATATGCCGGGCTATGGCAATACGGGAGGTCCCAATCAATACAAGTATGTGGATGAGCATCCGCGTGTTGGCACCAACTTTTACCGGGTCGTCATGAAGGGGGCCAATGGTTTTGAAATGGCTTCCAATGTCGTCAAGGTGCTTGTGCATGAGCCTGGTGTGGATATGGCCGTCTTCCCCAATCCGGCATCGGATGTCTTTTATGTGGACGCGATGAAGAAGGTGCTGAATGACGGACTTGTCGAGGTTTTTGGTGCTGATGGCAAGCTGGTCAAGGCCTTTGTCCTTTCGGCAGGTGAAGCAGGGCCGCGCAAATTCCTGGTAGATAATCTGTCGGGGGGTACCTACTTTGTGAAGGTCACCGTCGGTGGCCAGTTGCGAGTGATGAAACTCAATTTGGAATAATACGGGCGGGGATGGCCCGGCTGAGCGGATGCCTACACTAGTGGGCATCCGCTTTTTTCGTGGAGGTGTTGATGCATTATTCCGCCATCAAGCCGGGCGCCTGCCGCTCCGTCACCTCTCGATTCGCAGAATCGAAAACGCTCTTTCTTATCTTTGCCGAAAAATGCGCAAATACCTTCTGAAAAGTTTGTTGGCCCGGTCGGATTCTTTTGATGATCTGGCGCTGGAGGTATTCGAATATCAGTCCAAACACAACCCCGTATATCGCGCATTTTTGAAATATACCGGCCGGCTGGGGATGCCGGTGTTTGACCTGGACGAATTGCCCTTCTTGCCGATCAGCTTGTTTAAGACGCACGAGATCCGGACCGGCAAATGGACGCCCGAGACGGTGTTTGAGAGCAGTGGCACGACAGGCAGTATCCCGTCACGCCATGCGGTGCGCTCGCTTCGGGCCTATATTGGCAATGCCGTGCGCATTTTTGAGACCTTTTACGGATCGTTGACGAACTACCATATTTTGGCCCTGCTCCCCGGCTACCTCGAACGCCCCAATGCCTCCTTGGTGGCCATGGTGGATGCCTTCATCAAAAGGAGTCGCAGTCCGTTGAGTGGTTTCTTTTTGAAAGATTTTCCCGCGTTGCGGGAAACGGTTCAACGGGCTGCCAATTCGGACCGGCGGCTGTTGATTATCGGCGTCAGCTTTGCACTGCTGGACTTTGTGCAGGCGATGGGCCCGTTTCACTTGCCGGATGCGATAGTGATGGAGACGGGCGGTATGAAGGGACGACGCAGGGAACTGATTCGCGAGGAATTGCATGAAAGGCTCCGTGCGGGCTTTGGTGTGCCGGTCGTGCATTCGGAATATGGGATGACAGAACTGCTCTCGCAGGCCTATGCGCAGGAGGCCGGCCGGTTTTCTCCCGGTTTGCCGATGCGGGTGCTAATCCGTGAGTACAACGATCCTTTCCACATGCTGGCACCCGGCCGCACGGGACTGATCAACATCATAGACCTGGCCAATGTGGACACGTGTAGTTTTGTAGCGACTGACGACGTAGGGCGGCTGTGGCCGGACGGCTCCTTTGAAGTGTTGGGCCGGTACGACCACAGTGATGTGCGGGGATGCAATTTGATGGTAGCGAGCTGAACGTGTGCGTCAGAAAGCGAGTCCGCCGGACTCGCTTTCTGACGCATGGGCGGGGTTTACAGTGTGCCCCGCAGTGCTTGTTCGCGTTCGATGGACTCAAACAGTGCCTGGAAATTGCCCTTACCGAAGGACTCTGCTCCCTTGCGCTGGATAATCTCAAAAAAGACTGTGGGACGACTCATCACCGGCTTGGTAAAGAGCTGGAGCAGGTAGCCCTCGTTGTCACGGTCCACCAAAATATTTAGCTCCTTGAGCGTCTCAATGTCTTCGTCAATTTTGCCGACGCGGGCCTCGACTGTGTCATAATAGGTATCAGGTACGTAGAGAAATTCGATGCCGTTTTTGCGCATTTGGCGGATGGTGGAGATGATGTCATCGGTCAGCAGCGCGATATGCTGGCAGCCCGGACCATTGTAGAAGTCCAGATACTCTTCGATTTGGGACTTTTTGAGTCCTTTGGCCGGCTCGTTGATAGGAAATTTGATGTAGCGATTGCTGTTGGTGACGACCTTGGACATGAGGGCCGTGTACTTTGTCGAGATATCCTTGTCGTCGAAAGTGATGAGCAATTCAAAGCCCATGACTTTTTGATAGAATTCGGCCCATTTGTTCATTTCGCCCCAGCCGACGTTGCCCACACAGTGGTCAATGACCTTAAAGCCGCAGGAGGGGTCGTTGCGGTTGTTGGTCTTGTCAATAAAGCCGGGCATAAACGTGCCGTGATAGTCCTTTCGCTCCACGAAGGAGTGGATCGTGTCGCCATAGGTTTTGATACCCGCAAGCGTGACGCGCCCGTGCTCGTCTTCGATGGTGTACGGCTCGTAAGCGACTTCGGCGCCGCGGGCGACGGCGGTTTCGAAAGCGTAGTGCGCGTCATCCACCCAGAGGGCAATGTCTTTGACGCCATCGCCGTGTTTGGCGACGTGGCGGCTGATCTCGTGATCCGAATTGAGTGCACTGGTCAGCACAAATACGATTTTACCTTGCTTGAGTACGTAGGATACACGGTCACGCACACCGGTTTCGGGGCCGCGGTAGGCGATGAGCTTAAAGCCCAGGCCGGCTTGATAATAGAGTGCGGCCTGGTTGGCATTCCCGACGTAAAACTCTACATAGTCGGTGCCGTTGATGGGGAAAGTATCTTGGCTCATGGTGGTAGGTTTTATTTGAAGGTCCGGCATCATAGCCAGGCCTTGTAATAGTCTTTATCCTGGATATCTATGGCGTGTTCGGTTAGGTTGAGCGGTTGGAATGTGTCAATCATGACGGCCAGTTCGTTGGTTTCTTTTTGCCCGATGCTTCGCTCGATGGCACCCGGGTGTGGGCCGTGGGGGATGCCCATGGGGTGGAGGGTGAGCATGGCTTCTTCGACATCGTTGCGGCTCATAAACTCGCCGGCCACATAGTACAGCACTTCGTCGGTGTCAATGTTGC
This sequence comes from Saprospiraceae bacterium, assembly GCA_027031185.1. GTDB lineage: Bacteria > Bacteroidota > Bacteroidia > Chitinophagales > Saprospiraceae > HyVt-613. Next base: position 1,035 of record JALVEF010000388.1, on the reverse strand, counting down.
TGTGGTGATAAGGAGCGGGGATAGCCTGCGGGTGGTAGTCATACAACCGTGGCACAAAGGAGCAAATCACATAATTGCGCCCTTCAAAGGTCTGATGGACGGGAGGCGGCATGTGAATGCGCCCCGTGATGGGCTCAAAGTCGTGAATGGAGAAGATGTATGGGTAGCAATATCCATCCCAGCCGACAGCATCAAAGGGGTGGTATTGGTAGGTAAACGGGTAGATCATATCTCCCCGCTTGATGAATATGGGAAACTCGCCTTTTTGGTCTATGGTTTCCAAGTCTTGCGGCTTGCGGATATCGCGCTCACAAAACGGCGAATGTTCTAGCAGTTGGCCCATTTTCCCGCGGTATTTGGCGGGCGTATTGATGGCGCTGGCGGACTCGAGTATCAGCAGATAATTGTCCGTGCTGTCAAAGTGGATTTGATAGGTGGTACCCCGCGGGATGACGATGTAGTCGCCCGACCGGAAAGGCAACCGACCATAAACCGTGCGCAACGTGCCGGTGCCTTTGTGGACAAACAAAATTTCATCGCAGTCGGCGTTTTTGAAGAAATAGTCGTCCATCCCGTTGCGCGGGGCAGCCAGGATGATGCGAATATCGTCATTGACCAGGACGGATTTGCGACTCTTCAAGAAGTCATCTTCCGGTTGGATTTTCTTGCCGCGAAGTCGGCGCGGGTTCAATTGGTGGTCCTGTATGAGCTTTGGTGCCACGGAGTAAGGCTCGCCCACCTGTACAATCTTTGTGGGAGGATGTAGGTGATAGATGAGCGAATACACGTCCGAAAAGCCCTCTGTGGAGAAAAGCTCCTCGTGGTATAGCTCTCCGTTTTCTTTACGGAATTGGATATGGCGTTTGGGGGGGATTTGTCCGAGAGTGTAGTAGTGCATAGCAGGCGATTTTGGACGCTCAAATATAAGCGATTTCGGTGCAACTGTCCAAAGAGGCAGCGCGAGGCTAAAATTAGTCGTTTGCTTGTAGTCTCAGGATGATCTTCGTCATTATCCAACTATTTAGGAGCTCCCGT
>JALVEF010000387.1 GCA_027031185.1 Saprospiraceae bacterium | reverse complement strand
GTTGAGCTTGTTTTCTTTAAGTTGTGAGAAGGCGATGCTGTTCATCAGTGGCGGGATGGTGCCGTTGTGAAAAAGCTCCTCTTTGGTGGATCCGATAAGATGGCCGTCGGGGCCGAAGAAGTTGATTACGTCCATGCCGTGGACGTCAGAAAGCTGCTCGAGATTGTCCTTTATGGTGGTCTGAATCTTTTTTATGGACGGATAGGAGGGCCGGTCGCTCAGGATGTAGCGCAGGTCTTTCATGATGGTATGTGTCTTGCGGGACAGGCGGCCATCGTGGTATTCTTTTGTGCGCCGGTGAAAGAAGGTAGAGGTGAATATGCCCAGGGCGATGAAGGTAATGTAAAGCAAAATCAAAAAGCCGGATTGCATCCGGGCATAAAAGGTCTTTCCGGACAGCAACTCCATATCCAGGAACCCGGGCAGGAATTTGATTCTTTTATTGATCAGGCTGGCGATACCTGTCAAAAAAGAAATCAAGAAGAAAAGCATGGCAAACAAGGACACCAGTTCGGGAAAGAACTCGACCGGCTCGCCGATGATGACGATATTGCCCGTTTTACCTTTATATACATAATACACAAAGTCGCTGTCATCGGTAAAGTATCCGGTAGCCGGGCTTTGGGGCTTGTCCAGCGTGATGAATTTGTTTTTGAGGCGTCCTTTGTTGCGGATACAAGTGTGATTTCTAAACACGGCATATTCGTACCGGCCCAAGTGTTTGAGCCGATCACTGGATGCCCCGGATGAGAAAATGGGCGAGTTGATGGCTTTTTTGCCGCCAATCTTGGATTTGGCTTCCAGCACAAAAAGCGCCGGGATGCGTTTTTTTAACTTGACCGGTAGCTCCAAATAATAAGAATAGGAGCCGTCTATCAGGTTATTGTACAGAAAAAGCCCGTCAATACCCGGTACTTTCCTTGCATTTCGCCGGTAAAAATGATAGTCCGGCAAGGACATGCTTTGTTCAATAAACAAGTCCCCCTTATCATAGAGCGACTTCTTGTTGGTATCAAACAGGAAAATATTGTACTCGTAGTCGTTTTCCAGATTTTGAATATTATCCAGGTGAGCCGCTACCATCAGCTTGGTGCCGGGATAGTCATACGTAATCGGGTAGCCGCCTGCGATGGTATCCCAAAACGGGTCGGTCCGGATGTGGGGGGCCAGTGCCAAAAGTGCCTGTTCGGCCAGAGTGTCTCGCTCATTGGACAGCAATTCGGCATATTGCTGCATTTCGGCATAGTCCTTCTGTCTCTCAAAGTACATCAAGGACACAGACGCCAGGCCGGCCATAAAGGCAATCCACATGAATATTTGGAATGGCGCCTTTTGGTTACGGGTTTGGACATAGACGTCCAGGATACTCGGAATGAGAATGGCGCTGCCTATCAAGATGGGTGAGCCGATAGGAGACTGGGATATGTACAGACTCGTGGTGACGATCATAAAAGCGGCCAGGATACCAGTGACGCGCTCTATTTTGCGCAGCCCCAGCTTGGCAATAAACTTGATGATCCACAAGGCATAAAAGACCAAACCGGTCAGTGCCATCAGGATGACGCCCAGTCCCAGCACGCTGCTCGTCCGCTTTTCCAGCATACTGAGCAGGCTTACTTCGAGCATGCCCGAATTGATAATCTCGCGGTATATCTCCAATACGAATGCAATACCAAATATCAGGGCGATATTGAGCGTGATCGCAATGACAAATTTGAGCCACTTGGGCAGCGAAATATTGTCCTTGAAAGTAAACGACCGGTTGAGGTGCGTCATCAACCACAAAAAGGAGAATGAAAAGAAGAGCACCACGCCGAGTGAGGTGTGAAATAGCGGCAGGCTCAGCGCTTTGGCCAGTGTACCGGTCCGGACGATTTTGGGAAAAGGATCCCAAATAAAAAACACCAACGACAGAAAAGTGACAAGCGATAGCAGAAAAATGGCCGCCTGTTTGGGGCGTCGTGCGGCTATCAGTTGCGCGATTTGATTGACCAACAGCAGGAAAAAGACGAAAGCCAAGCCCAGGATGTACAGCAGGTATTGGCTGGATAGGGCGTCTTTCCACGTTTCGTTCACGTGCAAGTAGAGCTTGTCACCGTTTGGCCCCCGCACCGCAATGCTACCGCCAGGATTCCTGCTCAGCTGAATGTCGGATGGGATGGACGGATCCGCCGCAAAGACATTTGATTTCTTCAACTTGGGAAACTGGTAGTCGTACTTGATGGGAATGAGTCCGATAACCGAATAAGATTTGGTGCCGGGCACTGGCCGCCGCACCAAATAGGCATGGGCATTCTTTAATTTTACAAATGATTGGTGCCGCGGTGGGCCGTCCGGAAGGGATTCCGGGGGATATAGCTTGCTGTTGGTCCATAAAACCAAGGAGTCGTGGTGATAGACGTAGATGCTGTACGGCTTTTCGTACAGCCCCAACAGAGTGTTGAAATGGGCCTGGGATTTGGCACCTACACCGCCCTTCCGGATAAATGTAGCCAGCGAATCGTCAATGGTCTGCACCAAGTCCGCATAGTCCTTATTCAAGCGCTTCTCGATCCGGCTGGCATACCGCCCCAGGATTACTTCCGGGCGCAGTGCATAGCGCAAATACAGCCAGAGGCCAAATAAGCCGATAGTCAGCAATAATAGTATGTAAATTTTCTTTTTCATCCGGATCCGGCTCCATCCCGTTGCCGTGTGGCGCAATCATTGCGAAAAACAGCAAATATATTTGTCTTTTTTGAATAAGACAAATTCAATATTTGTCTGAAAGCAAATGTTAGCACTGTATTCGGGATATTCCCCAAGTGTACGTTACCAAATCAGCTTTGTTACGAGAGCAAACAACCAAAGCACCGCGGTTTTGTTTTCATTTGGACTGTGAGTCGCCTCTATCGCGCCGCTTGCAAAGGCGAGCGGTGAGGAAAGTCCGGACAACGTAGAGCGCCGCACCACCTAACCGGTGGGCTTCCCCTGCCGGGGAAGACAGCAAGTGCCACAGAAATATACCGCCCGCTCCGGCGGGTAAGGGTGAAATCGTGCGGTAAGAGCGCACGCGACACGCCGGCAACGGCGCGTCGAGGCAAACCTTGCGGGTTGAAATGCCATGTATATCCCGGTGGCCCCGGTCGTCGGGCTGCTCGTCCGATTCTCTTTTGAGAGCCGGGAAGGGTAGGCAGATAGAGCGCCGGCGGTGACGCCGCGCCCAGATAAATGATAGAGCACTGTCAGGTGAACAGAATCCGGCTTATGCGGCTCACAGTCTTTTTTTGCCGGCGCCCGCCGGCAAAACAGCAAAAAGGGCGTCGGTGTCTTTCCCTGCTTACTTTCGCTGATTGAGTCGCGCCATCACACGCGCAATGCCTTCTACGGGGATATCCAGTACGGCGCGCGCCGCCACGTCCACCAGGCCGGCCAATTGCTCCTTTTCTTCGCCGGTCCACTCCCCCAGTACGTAATCCACTTGTTTTGATTTGGGAAAGGCATTGCCGATGCCAAAGCGCAGACGGGCAAAATCCGTGCGCCCCAGCGCTTGTTGGATATCCTTTAAGCCATTGTGTCCGCCGTCGCTACCTTTGGGGCGTAGCCTGAAGCGGCCAAAATCAATATGCAGATCATCCACAACCACGATCACGCGCTCTACCGGTATTTTTTCTTTTTGCATCCAGTAGCGGACGGCCTTTCCCGATAGATTCATGTAAGTATTGGGCTTGAGTAGTAGGAGCGTCCGGCCGCGGTGCTTGACGCGGGCGATATGGCCCAACTTGGCCGGTTGGAATGAAACCCCTTTGATTTCGGCCAGGCGGTCCACCACGAGAAAGCCGGCATTGTGACGGGTGTTGGCATATTCAGGGCCTATATTGCCTAGGCCGGCGATCAGGTACTTCATGGGTTCTTCTTCCGATTTTTGGTCAGGTGAAAACAGCCGGCGCCACCAATGTTTTAGAAAATTAAGCATCACTTGCTATAATCCGGTCAAATATTCTGTCCAAGGTCTCAAACGACTTGACGCCCACGATGGGCTCTTCGCCCATGGCCGGCAGAATGAGTCCCGCCGGTCCGAGTTGCCGGACTGTCTCCATCGCCCGGTCCGGGTCATCCCCCAGTACGCCCCAGTGGATATAGACGTCATAGCTCTGGCAGAGGGAGCGGACAAAGGTATTGGCCGACAGGTCTCGCGATCCTGCTTCGTTTTTGGTGATCAGGAAGGCGTCCACAAACGGTGCCTCCCATTCCGGACTGACCGGTTGGCCGGCGTCACCACCCAAGTCCACTTCCTTGAAAATCAGCACACCGTAGTCATTGGCCAGCGCCTGGAGTTCCGTACCGGCGCCAACACATACGGCATCAGGCCCAAATCGCTCTACAGCGTCCTTGATTTCCCGGGCGGTGGGCATTGTCAGGCGGATGGCAGCCTTGACGCCCGCCACCCATTGCATAGCCTCGCGGTATAGATCCAGGCCTTGATCCGACGAGTCGTGAAAGCACAGATAGTCCACGCCTTTGGATGCAAAATAGCGCGCATCGGTCACGCTGGAAATGCCATCTGCCATAATCTTGAAGGCAGTCATCTCAGCTTTGTTTAGGTGTTACCGTTTAGGTTTTACGTATATGTGCAAAGATAGTACGATTCAAATACGCGAACTATCGTATCTTCGCCCAAGATTGAAAAATCCGCCACATGGACAAAAGTAAGTCCGACAAAGAACGTGCGCTGCAGCTGGCCATCGGCAAGCTCGAGAAGACCTACGGAAAAGGTACGGTGATGCGCCTGGGCGACCGCGAGACCGTGGATACAGAGGTGATTCCTACCGGCTCGATTGGTCTGGACCTCGCACTCGGTGTCGGGGGATATCCCGTCGGTCGTGTAATCGAAATCTACGGCCCGGAGTCATCCGGTAAGACCACGCTGGCCATTCATGCAATGGCCGAAGCCCAAAAGAAAGGCGGCATGGCCGCATTCATAGATGCCGAGCACGCTTTTGATACGGCGTACGCCGCTGCACTCGGCGTGGATATCCAAAATCTGCTCATCTCCCAACCGGACTATGGGGAGCAGGCGCTCGAAATCGCGGAACACCTCATCCGCTCCGCCGCCATTGATGTGCTGGTCGTGGATTCTGTGGCCGCCCTTGTCCCACGGGCCGAGCTGGAAGGAGAGATGGGGGAGAGCCAGATGGGCTTGCAGGCCCGCCTGATGTCGCAGGCCCTCCGCAAACTGACCGCCGCCGTCGGCAAGACGGGCACCACGCTCATCTTCATCAACCAACTCCGCGAAAAAATCGGCGTCATGTTTGGCAATCCCGAAGTGACGACCGGGGGCAATGCGCTCAAGTTTTATGCCTCCATGCGCCTGGACATCCGCCGCTCCGGCCCGGCATTGAAAGACAGCCAGGGCCAGGTCATCGGCAATCACGTCAAAGTCAAGGTCGCCAAAAACAAACTGGCCCCGCCATTTCGCACCGCCGAGTTTGACATCATCTACGGCAAGGGGATTTCCAAGGCTGGGGAAATCCTGGATCTTGGCGTCGCGTATGACGTCATCGCCAAGAGCGGCTCCTGGTATGCCTACGAGGGGACCAAACTCGCCCAAGGGCGCCTGGCGGCCATTCGCTTCCTGGACGATAATCCCGAGCTGATGGCCGTACTCGAACGGAAGATTAAGGAGATTGCCCGCTGACGCGGGCGCGGTTTACTGCGGCGGTGTGTTCGGTACGTTTACCTCGGTACGCCGGATCTTGTTGAGCTTTGCGTCATCACCGTACAGCTTGCGCGCCATACGGTTGTACGCGGCGGCAGCCTCTTCCGGTGTGTTGAACATACCCAGATGCGAGGACCGACCGTTGATGCTGATCACGGCACGGTACCGCTTGCCTTCTTTATAGACACCGGTATAGCCCGTGGAACTGGTGGAGCGGCGGTGCCGGCTGGACTGGGAGCGCGTCCGATAGACCAGATTGGACAGCCGGCAGTCCAGCTTGTTGCCGTTGATGGCTCCGACCAAGTGGGCTTCCTTGGTACGTTGGTGGGCCAGAAACTTCTCTGCTATCAGCTTGTGGAGGTAAATGGTCTCGGTGACGTAGCTGCCGTCCGAGTTTTTCCAGACCTTCTGAAAGACACCGCAACCGCTCGAATGCTTCCGGATGTTGTTGATAAAATCAATCTTGACCAAATAGGGATCTGTGGTCAAGAATTCGTAAACAACATCGTCGAAAATCGCCACATCGTCCGAATTCTTCAGCTTAACTTTGTAAATCATCTTGCCTTCGTTTTGGTTCTGAATGAGTAAAATTCGCCCTCCCCATCGCTGACACGAATTCGTAAGCTATGGTGTGCCCGGTAGCGAAGAGAAGTAATCTTTTTGTGGCTGTGCTTGTTCCAAACGATGGCCACCCGTGGCCGGGGCGGCAAAGGCGAGTGGTGGTGTGTGTCGTTTCGGTTTTTGGCCGTTTTAGCGGCCAAAATGTTATCTCTTTCCCAAAGATACGAAAAAAAATTCTTATTGATGCAAAAAAAATCAAATATATCAACAGCGCCCGTTGACGGATCCGCCGATTCTTCCTTCTTGCTTCGCGCCCTGGACCTGGCTTACCGGGCCCGCGGGCGGCAGTCTCCCAACCCACCCGTCGGTGCTGTGATTGTCCGAAACGGGCGCATCATCGGCGAGGGCTATCATCGCCAATTCGGGGGGGCGCACGCCGAAATCAACGCGATCGAATCCGTGGATACGGCCCGGGCATTGGACGATGCCACCCTGTATGTCTCTCTAGAGCCGTGCTTCCACTACGGGAAGACACCGCCTTGCGTGGATGCCATCCTGGCCCGCAAATTTCGCCGGGTGGTGATTGGCACCAGGGACATCAATCCGCTGACGGCAGGGCGATCCGTGCGCAAACTGCAAACCGCCCGGATATCTGTCCGGGAAGGTGTGCTCCGCCAAAAAGCCCTGGAGCTGATCCGCGCTTTTCGAGTCAACCAACTCGAAAAGCGCCCCTATGTCTTGCTCAAATACGCTGTGTCAGCAGACGGCTATTTCGGCTCGCCCGGGCGCCAGGTTTGGCTTTCCAATCCCTTCTCGATGCGCCTGGTACACCTGTGGCGTTCCAAATTCGATGCCATACTTGTCGGCGCCAACACCGTCCGTACCGACAATCCGCGCCTGTCAACACGTTACTTTAACAAAATCAGCCCGTTACGTGTGATTCTCACTACAACAGGAAAATTGCAAAAAAATGCACACATTTTTGATAACAATTCTCCCACGATTATCGCCACACCGAATCCGGACGTGAACCTATCGGCCGGAACGGCCGAAAACTGGATATTACAATCACCGGAAGACTACTTGCGGGAATTGCTGGAGCGCTTGTTGGCTGAGAAAAATACCGGTACGCTGATGATAGAGGGGGGGCGCCACACCTTGCAGCAATTTATTGATGCCGGGCTATGGGACGAGGCGGCTGTCATTCGCACGCCCGTCAGCCTTGGAGACGGCATTCCGGAACCACACTTGAAAGGGGCCCGCTTCGTGGACAGCCTGATGATGGCCGGTGACCGTGTGGAGATTTTTCGCAAGCGTTAAAACTTTCCTAATACCGCCGCGCATTGAAACATTAGGCAGCTGATTTGCATTGTAAGTGCACACTTAAACGATTGTCATGCGTCTAACGGTTCTTTTATTGGGGTGGCTGCTACTGGTGCCACTCACCGGTTCGGGCCAAATTCATTGGATGAGTTTTCCCGAGGCCTTGGCCAAATCCAAGACCACGGGCAAGAAAATATTCGTATTTGTCCATACCGACTGGTGCGGATGGTGCAGGCGCATGGAGCACACCACTTATCTCAATCCTAAAGTCGTCCGCACGATCAACCGCTACTACCTGCCGGTAAAATTCAATGCCGAATCGCGGGCCCCCATCTCCTTTAAAGGCAAGACATACAAGTTTGTCCACCGTGGGCGGGGCGGCTACCACGATCTGGCGGCCCAATTGCTGGATGGCAAGATGACGTATCCTACGCTTGTATTTTTAGACGAACACATGAATCTGATCCAGGCCATTCCGGGATACCGTAAGGCGGGAGAGTTGGTGATGATTGCGGACTACTTCGGCTCCAATGCCTACCGTTCCATTCCTTGGGAGACTTACCAAAAGCGCCACCACCCTTAAATGATAATGCCCGCTTGCGCCAGCAAACGCTTGCTCTGTTCCCAAATCTCATTTCGATAATCTTCCGGAAAGTCTAGTGACACTATCCGGCGGCCCACAAAGAATTGCCCGGTACGCCCCGGCGGGTAGTCGCCCGCCGTGGCCCGGATGCCCGCCCGGCTCTGCGCGGGCAGCAGCGGCATCAGTAGCGACAGCGGGATCCGCAATAGTGGTGGCAGATGGCGACCCAGCCTGGAGCGTACCATTCCGGGATGAAAGGCACGGACCGCAATGCCGTCTGCCTGCCAGGCTTCCGCCAGTACTTGTGTCATCACCACTTTGGCATGAACTGCCTGCATGGCGGCGCGCACGGGATGATAGCCGTGCTCCGAGTTGAGATCCAATCGCTTCATGGGCCGCAGGACGTGGCGTGGTGCGCCGCCCACATTGACGATGCGGGCACCGGGTGTCCGGCGCAATACGGGATGGAGTCGCCGGGCGAGTAGCCACGCGGCCAGATGATTGACGCAAATGGTCTTTTCAAGACCATTTGGACCGGTCTGGCGCGTGGGTAGGAGGATGCCGGCAATATTGGCCAATACGTGCAGGTGTGCGATGCGCCCGACGAAGTCCGCAGCGAAGTCCTCCACCGCCCCTGGATCACTCAAGTCCATGGGGATGAATTGGATATGCCCCCTCCCG
>JALVEF010000386.1 GCA_027031185.1 Saprospiraceae bacterium | reverse complement strand
TTGAGACCGATGATGGGAATGCCGCTCTCCATTGCCAGGTCCATGATCTTGACAATCTTCTCCGCGTGTGTCTCAGACAAACTCCCCCCAAATACGGTAAAATCCTGAGAAAAGACATACACCGGCCGCCCGTCAATGGTGCCGTAGCCGGTCACCACTCCGTCACCTAAATATTTTTGCTTATCCAGTCCAAAATCCGTGGCACGGTGCGTGACAAACATCCCGATTTCTTCAAACGAATCCGGATCCAGCAGGAAGTGGATGCGTTCGCGGGCGGTGAGCTTATGCCTGGCGTGCTGACGGGCGATGCGGTCTTCGCCGCCCCCTAGCTTGGCTTGGGCTATCTTTTCATGGAGTTGTTTCAGCTTTTTCTCCATTCATAGTAGATTTTTGGGCCTTACAGGCCTTGATGAAGCTGACAAAAAGCGGATGGGGCGCTTCGACGCGGCTTTTGTACTCAGGATGAAACTGCACACCGACAAACCAGGGATGGGCAGGTATTTCAATGATTTCCACCAGATTGGCCTGTTCGTTGATACCGGAAGCGACCATTCCGCCGCTTTCAAATTGGGACAGGTACTTGTTGTTGAACTCCCAGCGGTGGCGATGCCGCTCGGAAATACTGTCCGTGCCGTAGGCTTCGTAGCTCTTAGTCCCGGGTTTAAGCTTACAGGCATAAGCGCCCAAACGCATGGTGCCCCCCTTGTCGGTAATGGTCTTTTGTTCTTCCATCAAGTCAATGACGGGATTGGCACATTGTGGCCGCAGTTCGGAAGAAGAGGCATCGTGGAGACGGAGCACGTTTTGGGCAAACTCGACGACGGCCATTTGCATGCCGAGACAGATGCCGAAAAACGGGATATTGTGCGTGCGCACGTATTCGATGGCCTTAATTTTGCCTTTCAGGCCCCGCTCGCCAAAACCCGGAGCGACCAACACACCATGAATACCGGCAAAAATGCGGTCAAAGTCGGCATCCGGATGTTCCAGGCGTTCGGAGTGGATGGCTTTGACTTCCACGCGGCAGTTGTTGGCGGCACCGGCATGGACAAAGGCCTCGTAAATCGACTTATAGGCGTCTTGTAATTCGTTGTATTTGCCGACCAGACCGATGCGTACCGTCGTGGCAGGATTCGCCAGCCGGTTGAGAAAGTCCACCCACGCCGTCAGGTCAGGAGGCGTATCAGTAGGTAGATTGAGCTTGCGCAGGACGACTTGATCCAAGCCTTCATCCAGCATGTGCATCGGCACGTGATAGATGGACTCGGCGTCAATGGCTTCGATCACGGAAGAGACGTCCACATTGCAAAAAGACGCAATTTTGCGGCGGGCGAAGCCCGGCAGCGGGTGCTCGGTGCGGCAAACCAGTACATCGGGCTGGATACCCAGGGACAATAGATTTTTGACCGAGTGCTGGGTGGGCTTGGTTTTTAGCTCCTTGGCGGCAGCCAGGTAAGGCACCAGTGTCAGATGCAACAGCAGCATATTTTCCGGGCCGAGTTCCCACTTGAACTGGCGGATGGCTTCCATGTAGGGGAGAGACTCAATATCTCCGATGGTCCCCCCGATTTCGGTGATGATCAAGTCGTAGGCACCGGTCCGTTCCAGGAGCCGGAATCGCCGTTTGATTTCATCGGTGATGTGGGGAATGACCTGTACCGTTTTGCCGAGATATTCACCGCGCCGCTCGCGGTCAATGACCGTCTGATAGACCTTGCCGGTGGTCACATTGTTTGCCGCCGAGGTGGAGATGCCCGTAAAACGCTCGTAATGCCCCAGGTCCAGGTCGGTTTCGGCGCCATCATCGGTGACATAGCACTCACCATGTTCGTATGGATTGAGCGTGCCGGGATCCACATTGATGTAGGGATCAAACTTTTGGATAGTCACAGAGAAGCCGCGCGCCTGGAGAATTTTTGCCAGAGATGCAGAAATAATTCCCTTGCCCAAAGAAGAAGTCACCCCGCCCGTTACAAAGATGTATTTTGCCATGTCCGCGCTTTTATCGGTACGGGATACAAAGGTACATTTTTTTCAAAAACGGTGAGAATGGAAAAGTTTGCGGCGTGACCGCCGCGAAAAAATCGGTTTTGCGGCCACGCATGTACGTTTGATGGCACAAGGTCAACGGTCAAAGGTAAACGGACTCAACGCTTCGCGTTGATAGGGTAGGAACGGTATAGCGGTCCCGCAGGAAGACTTTCAACGCGCCGAAGGCGCAAACTCAACGCGAAGCAATTTCAACAGCGCAGCTGTTTCAACGTCCTGCACTTACTTGCCC
>JALVEF010000385.1 GCA_027031185.1 Saprospiraceae bacterium | reverse complement strand
CCACGCCCATCTCAACTGGGGCCTGATCGGCTGGTTTCTCCAATTGATATTGGGCGCCGGCGCCACACTCATGCCGATGTTTCTCGTCTCCCACGACATCCACGTGCGGCGCCTGCTGCCCGCCTTCTATGCGCTCAACGGCGGTCTGCTGGTACTCTCGGTGTACTTCCTGGCCGGCACGCCGCGCCCCTGGCTGTGGGCGGCCTACACACTGATCGTCCTGGCCATAGCCATCTACATCAGCTTCCTGTATCGCAGTTTCCGGCGAAGCATCCGTGCCATAGACGCGCCCATGCAAATTTCCATCGCCGCCTTTGCCGGCCTTCCCGTTGTCACCGCCATAGCAGCCATAATACTTTGGCCCTTCCGGCTATCCCCCACCCTATACGTCCTGGCCGCACTCTTTCTATTCGTCTTCCCCCTGCTCATCGGCCAGAGTTTCAAGACCCTGCCCTTCATCGTCTGGCTCGACCGCTACCGCCGGCGCGTCGGCAAGCAGCGCGTCCCCATGCCTACGGACCTGTACTCCGCCCGTACTGTGGCCGTCCAAAACGGGCTCTATGCCATCAGCACGTTATTGATTTTGATAGGTTTTGGCTGGCGCCAAATGGTTTTGCTGGCAGCGGGCAGCCTGGCATTCCTGGCGACCATCGTGGCGTATGCGGTACAGTTGTTCAGAATTGCCGGGCACCGCGCCGTCCGGACGGAGGAGATAGACAGCGGAGCGGCGCGCGACATCAAGCAACTGCTGCGGACCATTCCGGATCCCGAGCTCAATGTCAATATCGTGGACCTGGGTCTGATCTACCGGTTGGGCTTCCGGCCGGAGCAGAAGCGCATCCGTGTGGACATGACCCTGTCCACGCCCGCCTGTCCGGTGGGCGACACCATTGTTTTGCAGGTCGTGGAAAAACTGCAAAAGGCCTATCCCGGATTTGACGTGGACGTCCGGCTCGTCTTTGACCCGCCCTGGACACCGGATCGCATCACGGACGAAGGGCGCCGGCTGCTCGGCACCCGCCACCCCATCTTGAAAGGCAAATGACGGCATCCCGGCCCCATGCGTGCCGATGTATCCTCGCCCGAGGATACATCGGCACGCGGGCACACGCATCAATCAAACGTCTTCACCACATAACCCGATGTGTCCGAAAAATGAAAATACCGCGGCGGCAGGTCTTTATACTCAAAAGCCCCCCAGGTGGGCACAAACTTATCCTTGACGCCCCGGACCCACTCATAGCGCTTGGCATCTTGCGCAATCATGATCGAGCGCGTCGGCCCGCCGTCCATCGTGGATAGCAACCAAATCTCATAAGGCGTTCCCCAACTCATTATCAATGTATCCTTGGAGAAGTATCTCTCGTCCATAATGATTTTCTTTCGGGGCTGTTCCGCCGTGGTGGCCATTATGCGCTTCAAATACGCCACGCGGTTTGTATAAGGTGTATGGCTCAAACCAATGTGCACCAAACGAATCGCCACAATCACGGCGAGAGAGATCAAAAGCCATCGCTTCGACAGCACGCGCGGGGCCTCATAGACCAGCGGGAGGATGACCATCACACTCAGGGGCAGGTACATGTTTTCGATATAAAACTGATCTGCTCCCTTCGGATAAGACACATTGATCACCAGCGTATAGCCGATGAAAAAACCCGCCAGCAAGAGCAACTTCCATATCTCGCGCCGCATCACATAGTACCCCAACAACGCAAAAAACAACAAATACAGCAAGTAATAATCATGGAGCGCATACGACAGCAGTCGCTTGTCGGATTCGAGTGTGAAATAATTCGGAAAGAGCGTGATAAAATTGTGCAAGCCCCCCATCGCGCCGGATTCATAAGCGGTCTTAAAGAAAAGGGATTTGATCACATAAACACCCCAGAATCCGGTGAGATGACCTGCTAATAGCATCCTGTAATGCCTGTCCCGTTTTTCCAACAGTAAGAACAGTGCCACAAACGTAAACGGAAACACCATCAACGGATGGAGGAATGCAAACGTCATAAGTGCAACGACCGAGACGGGAAGATACCACCAGGGCGTGGTATCCCGCCTGGACACGTATCCCAAGAACAAGAAATACGGCCACATCAAGGTCATCCCCTGACGCAATTCCGATAGCATCCAATAAAACGTATCCGTCACCATCAGCGTGCTCAATAGCAGCATGGCCGCCCCAAAGCGCGCCGACTTAAAGACCCGTATATTCACAAAAAAGATCGCGTAGTCTAAAAGGACGAAAACCAGTGAATATACATACATCAGTTGCTTCA
>JALVEF010000384.1 GCA_027031185.1 Saprospiraceae bacterium | reverse complement strand
CATTGGCCATCTTGAAACCCGATTTAATTGTGCTGAGCGGCAACGCCACGTTCATGACCACATCTGCCGGAGATACCAAATATGGACTCAACTTCTCTGTGTTTAATGCCGGGATAGACGCCACGGCGGGCTATGACTATACCGTCTATTGTGCTGATGCCGCCGGACAACCCGCCGCTCCGGTGTATGCCGGGCATTTTAATGATATTTTACTGACCGGTGACACGCTTGTCAAGCAAATGTATTTCTATGCCGGTACAGCTTGCAATCCGGCTTACGGCCTGGTGTTTGAGATCAAACCCTCGGCATCCAACTGCTTGTGTGATGTCGTGCAGGCACTCTTCCCATTGGCTGCCGGAATGGATGCCCAGGACGACTATTTCACCACTCCGGAAGACGTGACCCTGAATGCCAATGTGGTGGCAAATGACAATCCGTCCACGGGCGTCACAGTAAACACGACACCCGTCAGTGATGTCTTACATGGCACTTTGGTGCTCAATGCCGATGGCAGTTTCACTTATACGCCTGATCCCGACTACAACGGTCCAGACCAGTTTACTTACGAGGTCTGTGACACCGGCGATCCGGTTCAATGTGATACGGCGATCGCCTATATCACCGTGACCCCGGTCAACGATCCACCCATCGCCGTGGACGACAACTATACGACGCCGGAAGATACACCACTCAACGCTACGACCGTTTTGACCAACGACAGCGACCCGGATGGGGGCGTACTGGCCGTAAACACCACGCCTGCCGTGACGGTCTCCAACGGTACGCTCACGCTCAACGGCGATGGTAGTTTTGTCTATATCCCGGCACCCAACTTCAACGGTATAGACAGCTTCCAATACGTCGTATGCAACAGCGGTACACCGAGCCTGTGCGATTCGGCCTGGGTCTTCATCACGGTGACACCGGTCAATGATCCGCCCGTCGCCAATGACGACAGCTACACTACGCCCGAAGACGTCACGCTCAACGGTACCAGCATCCTGGCCAACGATAGTGACCCGGAAACAAGCCTGGTGCTGAATACCAGTCCATTGACGGATGTCGCTCACGGTACGCTGACACTGAACAGCGATGGCACCTTTGTCTATGTGCCGGCTCCCGACTACAATGGCCCAGATATGTTTGTGTACCAGGTCTGTGATACCGACACACCGGCGCTGTGCGATACCGCCACAGTCCATATCACGGTGACACCGGTCAACGACCCACCCATCGCCGTGGATGACAACTACTATACGGACACAAATACGCCGCTATCCACAGAAAACGTGACCGACAATGACAATGATCCGGATGGCGACGGCCTCGTCGTCCAGACTACACCGTTGAGTGGCCCCGCTTTCGGTGCGCTTGTATTGAACGCGGACGGCTCATTTGTCTATACCCCGAACTTTAATTTCAACGGGTATGACCAGTTCCGGTACATTGTGTGTGATACCGGCACCCCGACACGCTGTGATACCGCTACGGTGTATATCAAGATCGGCAATGTGGCGGCCTCGGTAGTGATGCCGGACACACTGGACTGCGCCACCACATCCGTCCTTTTGGACGGATCATCTTCCACTCAAGGCAATAGTTTTACGTATGCTTGGAGCACGGCCAATGGCCATATTGTTTCGGGGGCCAACACACCGACAGCCGTCGTGGATATGCCCGGACAATATACACTCACGGTGCGCGACACCGTATCCAATATTCAAGCTGATACAACGGTCTCTGTCTTGCTGGATACCGTCGCCCCCACCGCCACTATCGTTGAGCCGCACGATGTCATTACCTGCGTTGTTTCATCCGTCTTTTTAAGCGCCAACGGCTCAGATGCCGGACCCAACTTCGCTTACCAGTGGACGACACCAAACGGTAGCTTGGCGGGGATTACGACAGGCGCTATTGCCGAAGCCACGCAGGGGGGAGACTATATTCTGACCGTCACCAATTTGCAAAACGGTTGTCAGGCTGCCGATACGACGGTGGTGAGTTATGATACCGTGGCTCCGCTGGCCTCCATTGTCCAGCCGGCACCGGCCATCACCTGTGCCCAGTCTTGTGTGGACTTGGACGGCTCGCCATCCGATGCCGGCCATCATACCTATCTGTGGACCACGCTCAACGGCAGCATCCAGTCCGGCGCCGGCACACTACAGCCGACCGTATGTGCCGCTGGCGACTATACGTTGCAAGTCACTGACAATAATAATGGCTGCATCGCTCAAGTCTCCGTCACGGTTGCAGAAGATACACAGGCCCCGACGGTCACCGTGGTCAGCGATCAAAAAATCACTTGCAATATCCCGCAAGTATATATCACCGCCAATGCATCCGGTGGCAGTGGCTCCTATCAATATCAGTGGACACCGCAGGCCTCCATTGTTTCCGGCGACACCAGCGCCACGCCGCTTGTCAATCAGACCGGTACTTATACGGTCACGGTGACGGATGTCGCCAACGGTTGTACCGGTATGGCCAGCGCCGACGTACAGGCCGATGTAAGTGTGCCCGCGGTGGCGCTGACTGCGTTTGATACCTTGACTTGCAAAGACACCGTCGCGACAGTCCAGGCTCAAATACCGGCCAATAGTGCGATCCAGTGGACCACTACCGATGGCGCCATTCTGGGGTCCGACACATTGAACCAGTTGTTTGTCACCCAACCCGGTACGTATCAGGCGGTGGTCACCAACCTGGCCACGGGATGCACAGCAACGGCGCACGTGGATGTCGTGGCGGATAGAACCTACCCGCATGCGGAAGCCAGTGATGTGACAAAGACCGATTGTCAGACGAATCTCGTCCAACTCGGCGCCCCCGAAAACAGTACCATGGCCAATGTGCAGTTTCAGTGGACGACGACGGACGGGCATTTTGTATCACCGCCCAATGTGCCCAATCCTATTGTGGATGCAGTGGGTACCTACCAGATGGTTGTGACGGACGTATCCAATGGCTGCGCTTCCCAAGATACGGTGCAGGTGACATCCATCGCCCCGCTGAGCGGTGCAGATCTTCTGATTAGCTTACCCGGTTGCGATGGACGTCCCGGTGGCATCATCATCCAAGACGTCATCGGCTCAGCGCCACCCTATACGTATTCTTTCGATGGAGGGGCGCATTTCGGCACCAATCCGGTGGCGGCCGGCCTTTTTGCGGGAGACTATGAGGTAGTGATCCGGGATGAATTTGGCTGTGAGTATCGCGAGACGGTCCATTTGCCTGAGCCCGCCGCTGCAGAATTGCTCACCGAACCCGACATCATGCTGACCTTGGGCGATAGCACCAAATTGGAAGTATTTTCAGGTACTCCGGTTGGTGCGATTGATACCATCATTTGGGATCCTGCCGACTCTCTGTCTTGTTTGGGCAATTGTTTCTCACAGGTGGTCAAGCCCATGCAGACTACGGTCTATTCCATAAAGGTAATAGATACGTTAGGTTGCGTGGCTGTCGCCACGACAACGGTTCACGTGTCCGATCCGGATATCTTTATCCCCAATGCGTTTTCACCCAACGATGGCGATGGGCAAAATGATTTCTTTACCGTAATGGGGGATCCGCAGCGTGTCACCGAAATCGTCTCGATGCAGATTTTTGATCGTTGGGGCAACTTCATCTTCTCCGGGGAGCATCTACCACTCAATAGTTATGAGGACGGCTGGGATGGTAGCTTCCGCGGCAAACCCGTGACGCCAGGTGTCTATGTGTACTTTATCAAAGTGCGTTTTGTGGATGGGCGTGTCCTGGAATTCCGGGGGGATATCACGGTCGCGCCCTGATCCGGGACAAAACATAAAAAAGTATCATGCGTTATAGCAGAAACGGTAAGCGGCCGCCCGGCCGCTTACCGTACCAAATTGCTATAACGTGCCCATGTCCTTTAAGAAAATACTCAAAATTCTGCTCTTCTCGTTGATCGCACTGGTCGGGTTATCGGTGTTGATTGGTGCACTTTTTAGTAAGCAAATAGGCCGGACCGTATTGGCGGACATCCAGCGGCATCTCAAAACCGAAATGAAAGTCGGCGACTTCAACATTGAGCTGTTTAGCGCCTTCCCCAGTGCCTCGCTCAACTTCAAAAAGGTACGGGTCAAAGATATCCGGGGGCACAACTTGCTGGAAGCCGACAAGATTGCTTTTCGTTTCGGCTTGTTTTCATTGTTCAAAGATCACATTGACATCAAGTCCATCCTGGTGGACAATGGGGCCTTGTATCTCTCTTATGACCGCAAAGGCCGTCCCAACTACGACATTGTCAAGTCATCCGGCACGTCCTCTTCCTCGTCCAAGGCGTTTGCCATCCGCAAGGCCACACTTTCCGACCTGGAGTTGATATACGAAGACGAAAAGGCGGACCGCCTGTGTCGCGCCGTGATTTCGGATGCGGTATTCTCGGGTCTGTTTTCAGCATCCCGTTTCAATATGAAGACTCATACCAATGGGGTGATTGCCTTTTACGAAACGGGTGGTAAGCGTTATTTGGAAGGTGCGGATATCGGTTATGATGCCGAACTGGTCATAGACCTGGATAGGGATACGTATCGCTTTAAGCACGGTGACCTGTTTTTTGCGGATAGTGAGTTTGGTATCACCGGCAAAGTCCAAAATACCAAACGCGGCGTGGACTTTGACCTGGCGCTCAATGCCCGTGACGCTGCGCTCGCCTCCTTATTCCGGTTGCTTCCGAAGGAAGCACAACAAAAACTCTACGGTGTCAAGACAACCGGTAAACTGCGCTTTGACGGGACCGTCAAGGGATTGCTGTCCGCCAGGTCATCACCGGACCTGAATTTCCGTTTTGGTGTCCACAAGGGTAAGATTTATGGAGGCAAGTTGACTACCCCGGTGCGCAACTTCTCTTTCAATGGTCGCTATACGTCTGTTGGCCGTCATGCTGCGCTCAAAATCCCTGCCATCAAAGCCATGATCAAAGACCGGACGCTCCGTGGCAAACTTGTCATCAAAGACATCAAGCGCAAGCCCTATGTGGATTGTTCGCTACAGGGTGTACTGCCGGTGGCCCTGCTGACCGGTTTTTTGGGAGATGAGACCTTGACAGGTGAGGGCAATTTGTCGCTGAACAATTGTTCGATCCAAGGGGCTCTTGCCGATCTGAAAAATACCCGGACAATTGCCCGTGCGCATTTGTCAGGGCAGATTGGCATGGATGATACTTCCCTGTCGCTCCACAATCAGAAAATAACCATTGACAAGGGGGCGATACAAGTAAAGGGCAATAAACTCATCTTTGACGGTGTCAAGTTGGATGGGGTCGGGGAAGACATTCACATCAAGGGCTCACTGGAAGATTATCTGCCGGTACTATTGGCGGATTCTTCCGGTCGCTGGCCACCCAAACTGCACTTTGACTTTAACATTGAGGCGAAGGAAGTAGATGTCAAGGCGTTTTTGGCACTGGTAATGCCGGACACTGCCGGTGAATCAAAAGATGACGAGGAGAAAAAGGTTCACTCCGGTCGTGACCGGGGGCAAAGGGATTTTGCACAGTACTTAGATGGTAAGATTGTCATCGCGGTGGATCGCTTCTCTTATGATGATATCCAAGGGTCCGATTTTGAGGGCAAATTGGTATTTGACGGAGAGGAGGTCAGTCTTACCGGTGATGCCGATGGTATGGAGGGTTCCTTTGGTATAGAAGGTGTGGCTCATTTATCCGTTGCGCCTCGCATGGACGTATTACTCGTGGTTTCCGATGTGGATGTACGGGAATTTTTCCGGCAGACACACAATTTCGGTCAGCAGTTTATTACTTACCGCAATCTCAAAGGGAAGATGGACGCCCGGATTATCATCCATGCATTTTGGGATGAAAAAGGGAATTTCCTTACGGATCGGTTGACTGCACTGGCCGAGATGCATATACGAAACGGCGAACTCATCCGCTTCAAGATGATGGAAAATTTTGCATCTTTTGTCAAGGTGCAGGATTTGCGGCATATCCGGTTCAAGGATTTGACCAACTGGATGGAGATCAAGAAGTCCAAGGTCTATATCCCCACGATGTTTATCCAGTCCAATGCGGCCAATCTTTTTGTGGCCGGCCAGCATAGCTTTGACAATAAAATAGCTTACAACATAAAGGTAAATGCTGCGCAGATTCTGGCCAATAAATTCCGGAGGCATACCGGTCAGATTCAACCGGCGCATCGGAAGGGATGGTTCAATCTGTACTACACGATTCGCGGCACGACGGATAAGTTTACTTACAAAACGGACAAGCGCACCGTCAAAAAGGTCTTCCAGCGTGAAGAGAACAGAAAGAAACGCATCCGGCGGGAATTGAAGAAAGAATTCGGGGATACGCCTGTTAAGATTACGGCCTACCTGCCGTCCAGCACAGCGGATGATGAATACTTGCCTGATATTACGCCCGATCATTCGTCAGGTGACGCTCCCGGTAAAATGGGAGATTCTCCCAATGCTCCGGGAGGGGACGATGAGGTCTTGATTGATTTTGATGGGGAGATTGAGCTTTGAGTGCGCAGTCCGGACACCCGTATATTGCTTGCGAGCGGTGCTGTCTAAAAACCGAAGGCAAATAGCTTACGGGAATGTAACTGTTTAGGTACCCTCTGTTTTTGTGCTAAAATGGCCTTTTCGCGCCTGTCTTTGGTAAAATTTTCTCATGTAGCGGTGCTACACATCGAAAATTTTACCTTCGACATCCACGAAAATGCCTATTTTATCCCTAAAAACAGGAGCACCTAAACAGTTACACGGGAATACGAATAGCACTAACTTTGCATGCATGCGAAAATTACTGCCAGTTTTGTATTGGTCCTTAGTGTGCGGGCTTTTTGCGTCTCCGGGGCTTTATGCCCAGGTGGATGCCAACAATCCGTTTGAGCTTGTCCAGCGGGTCAAGCAGCACTCTCGCCCGGATACCCCGGCTACCGCCTCTACCAATCCATTTGATATTAATCGGCAGGGAGCAGTACCGCGGCGTGCCAATGACCCTATTACCACGGAGGTGATAGCCAAGACCTGGACAGTGGGTGGTTTTACGTTTTGGTTGGTAGTGGGTATGACCGTTTTTCTGGCGCTGGTATTGCCCTGGGGAAGGAGCGCTGTGCAGGCCTTTACGAGAGTATTGGAGGGCGCCGGACCGTTTCATATCGTATATCGCAATCATAGCCGCTCAGCTACACCGCTGAGTATTGCGTTGAATGTTTTTTATTATTTTAGTCTTGGCTTCTTTATCTATCTCGCTGCGATTCGGATGTCTTGGCTGGGTGATTCTGATTTGGGTCACTTTTTGCTGATAGTGCTAGGCGTATCAGCTTTTTCCATAGGCAAAATGGCATCGTTGATTGCACTTGGGCGGATCTTTCAACTTCGCAAGGACATCAAAAAGATCACGTTTCTGGTAGCAATTTTTAATAGCTTGTTGGGCCTTACGCTTTTCCCTTTGGACTTGTTGCTTGCTTATGGGCCAGGGGGGATCCAACAGTGGGCGCTCGGGCTTGGGGTCCTGATCATCGGGGTCGCTTTCATATACCGGATATTCATTGGTGTGGGGTCCACGTCACAGCGGATTTTGCGCAACAAATTCAATTTTTTTATGTACCTTTGCACTCTCGAAGCGGTTCCGGCACTGGTGATTCTGAAATGGTTGTGGCGACTCAGTGCCGGAATGGATTGAACATCTGTAGCTGTTTTGGCGTAGCTATTTAGGTCGACGCCGGGTGCCGGTTGGCGTCGGGAGCGGGTCGGCTTTCTTGGAGTCAGTGCAGCGAAACGGCTCCATGTACCAAGCCCTTAGCAGCATAAAAGCACATCCATGACGAGAAAGAATACCAAAAACACAGTCAAAGAAACATATGCCCCCGTCAAAACCATATTGATCTCCCAGCCGGTTCCATCACGCGGTAATCCGTATCTGGATTTGGAGAAAAAGTATGACCTAAAAATAGACTACCGGCCGTTTATCCATGTAGAAGGCCTTACCGCTAAGGAATTTAGAGAGCAGCGCGTCTATATAGATGAGCATACGGCCTTTGTCTTTTTGAGCAGGACAGCCATTGAGCACTTTTTTCGGATGGTCAAGGAAATGCGTTTGAGGGTAGATCCCGACTGGCGCTATTTCTGCGCCAATGAGGCCGTCGCTTCTTATATCAAGAAGTTTACCAAGATGCGCAAGCGCAAGGTATTTGTAGGAGAGCGCAGTATCCGGGATATCGAAAAATACATCCTTCGTTTTAAGGACGAAAAGTTTTTGTTCCCCAAATCTAATATCACGACCGATGCCATCCCCAACTACTTTAGAGAGTTGGGTGTCGAGGTCACAGAAGCCCTGATGTATCGCTCCGTACCTAGTGACTTGTCGGACTTGCGAGACATATTTTATGACATATTGGTTTTTTATAGCCCGCTGGAGCTGGAGTCGCTTTATTCCAACTTCCCCGACTTTGCGCAAAATAAAACGCGAATCGCCGTATTTGGCGAAAAGACCAAAGCAGCGGCAGAAGCCCACGGGCTATTTGTCAATATTGCGGCTCCCACGCCCAAGTTTCGCTCCATGACCATGGCCATCGAAGATTACATCAAAAAGACGCTGGAAAAGAATAAATAAGCTCACTCTAATAAATACGCTGCGTGAGCCCACCCCAAATTTTCTTCTGCCTGGATTTATGATCAATTGAAGAATCGAAGAATCGAGGAAACGAAGAAACAATAAGCCGGATTTTTTGGAGTAAGCTCATAAATTGAGTGATAGCCCGGGCCAACAATTACCCGTACATTTCGTTTGAGTACCCAAATGTCACCAAATATGCGTAGCTGGGTTTTGTTGGTATTATTGATGGTACTTGCGACCACCTTAACGTCCTGTCATCGCAAGAGTGGTTGTCCGGCCACGGAGAATCTGCGTCCCAAGACCAATCGCAAGGGCGAGTTTAAGCGGACCAAAACAAGGAGCCATCTGTTTCCCCGCAAGATGCGACGCAAGATGCGCCATTAAGATTGAGTGAGATGGCAGCTCCCCAATGGATAGGCCGGCTTCGCCGGCTCCTGCAAGAAAGTGACTTGCCCGGGCGCCCCGCACAGCTGTCTATGGCGCCCCGATCGGGCAGTCTGTATGCACAGGTACCCACGGCGGCGCGACCCGCCGCCGTGATGTTGTTACTATTTCCGGATGGTGAGGACTGGCATTTTGTGCTGATTCGGCGCCGGGCGCATCCATTGGACCCGCACAGCGCCCAAGTGGGCTTGCCCGGTGGAAAACAAGAGCCGGGCGAATCGCTACTGGCTGCGGCTATGCGGGAGATGCAGGAGGAAACCGGTGTAAGCCTGTCGCCGGAAGAAGTCCTCGGCCCATTGACACCACTGTACGTCAATGTGAGCAGGTTTCTCATACATCCCTTTGTCGGCCTAAAGCCGACAAAACCTTCCTTTTCCAAGGCCGATGATGAGGTAGATGCGTTGTTTTACGTGCCGCTAAGCCAATTACTGGACGGCAGTTTTCAAAGGAAGTGCGATTTGAGGGTACGGGGTCATCTGCTGTGCGATGTGCCGTATTTTGCTTTTTCCAATCAGGTGGTGTGGGGCGCGACGGCGATGATTTTGAGCGAGTTTAGGACGCTGTTGAGACGTCTTCCTGATTTTGCGGCACGGCGATGAAAAAGCCCTCGGCTCCTTGGGTCTGATACAAGGGCATTAGCACGTATCCGCTCAACGGCGCCACGATGGGGCCGTTGTGATCATGGGCCAGCGTCTCTCCCTTCCGGACGGATGAGAAATTGCGGTAGCCTGGCCTCATCTCAAATCCGTCACCGGGCCGGATCGGGTGCCGGTAAGCCATGCGTACGACCTTGGGCAAGTGCCGGGTGTAAGCCTTGAGTATCTCATCATGATGGCTTTCGACGTCCTCGGGGCGCACCATGCCGACAAAGCGGAGCGCATTGACCAGGGCCGCCACGGCACGATTGACAGACAACGGGTCGTCATGTTTGCCGGATTCAAAGCTGATGGCGACGCGGTCAGCGCTGAGGTCCAGGTCATTGAAAAACTGCATAAACGTGCCACTCAATGAGTTGGAGAAGTTGTCCACAATGGGTGCATGCAGGCCCTTACCAAGAGCCATGCTTTCCGGTGTCTCAATTGGAATGGAGAATATGCCATCTTCCGCCGATGTGGTGTGTAGATCCACAAAGACGACTTTTTCGGGACCGTAGCTTTCAATTTCGTCCAAGATGGTTTGGCGCAAGCCAAGCAGTTGGCGGTCTTCATTGTGCCACTGGGAAGGCGATTTTCGGGTGAGTTCTGCGATGTATTCGGGTAGCCAAAGCCGGTTGAGATCCTGCGTCAGATAGCGTTTACGCTGCCTGAAGGCTTCCATATTGCCGATAAGGCCTACCAGCCGGCCCCTGAATTCGAATCCCGGGTTGACGGAGGGTTCTTTTTCGAGCATGTCAAACAATATCCGCAAGGCAGATATGCCGGCCGGTTCGTTACCGTGCATTCCGCCCACTGCGATCATTAGTGGACCGCGGCTGCCGGTATAGCGCCCGATGACTCTTTCTCCGCCGGTTTTGATCTCGTGTGTCATATCAGTCCATGTACTCGACTTTGTGCAAAAGCCGGATGCCCAGGGAAATTTCAAAAGACAGATTGGTAATTTCTCTTTTGGGGATGCTGACCGGGTTGGTCGTGCCCCCGTTGCCGCAGTTGTTGATAATATTGTCCACGCGGGGCTGGATGTACTGGTACGAAAAGTCCGGGTTGACGGTAAACTCAATAACGCCGCCTACCAGATCGCTGAATGGAAATTCCAGGCCGCCACCGAAGATGGCGCCGTAGTTAAATTTTTTTATATAGGCCGGGTTGTCAATGGGGTAGATGGGGTAACATTGGTTATAAGACTCGAATTGGTCCAGATTGGTTTTGACGGTGTATTCGCCGCGAACACCCAGCAAATAGTAGGGCGTGAAGCTACCGGATGTGATGAAGCGTTTTTTAGCCCCGGCGGCCAGAGACGCGTTAAAGAATTTGATGGCGAATGTTTGGTCATACCGGGTGCCGTTGGAGAGCAAGAATGTGGTGCGGGTAGATGTGCCACGTGTGTGATAGCCTGCCTGGGCAAATACGGTAAAGCGATTGTCTTCTGTCAGTTCTTCGATGGATGCGATAAGGTGGTATCCCAGTAGCGGATTGCGTTGCCCGAGTTGGTTGTCCCATTTTTGAAGGCCCAGCACCGGCCCGCCTTTTAGTGTATAAACGGCCCCTTGCGCGTAAAAACAAAAAGGAAGGAGCCAAAAAAAGAAGGGTAAGACCAGGCGTTGTATCATTTTGGGATCAGTTGCCAGTTACTTAAACAGGTTTTCCAATTTGTCAAAGAAGCCTTTGTTGGCCCTGGCGGCGTGGCTTTTTGGCGGGTTGAAGTTAGGCAAGTCTCGCATTTTTTTCAAGACATCTTTTTCTTCCCGTGAGAGTTTTTCGGGTGTCCAGATATTGACGATGACCAGTTGGTCGCCGGTTTCATAACGATGGACGGAAGGCAGGCCTTTGCCGCGCAGCCGCAGCACTTTGCCGGCCGGGGTGCCAGGTTCGATTTTGATTTTGGCCTTACCGGTAAGTGTGGGTACTTCGACAGTGGCACCGAGTACGGCGTCGGCAAAGTTGAGATGCAGGTCGTAGATGACGTGTATTCCTTCGCGGCGGAAGAACTGGTGTTTCTTTTCTTTTATAGTGATGAGTAAGTCACCGGGCTGGCCATTGTGCGGGCCGGCATTGCCATATCCGCGCATAGAGAGTTGCATGTTATGCTCGACGCCGGCCGGGATTTCGATTTTGATGATTTCTTCGCCCTTGGTGACGCCCTCGCCGTGGCATTTTGGACACTTTTCGGTAATGATTTCACCGGAGCCGTGGCATTGGGTGCATAGGACGGTGGTCTGCATGTGTCCCAGAAAAGTTGAGCGCACTTCTCTGACATAGCCGGACCCCCTGCAATTTGGGCATGTGGACACGGCGTTCTTGTTGCGCGCGCCGGATCCATGGCAAGCCGGGCAGGTGACGTCTTTTTTGACCTTGATTTTTTTGGTGATACCGGTGGCAATTTCTTCCAGCGTAAGCTCGATTTTAATGTGGAGATTGGAGCCTTTGCGTTTGCGGGCCGATCGGCCGCTACCGCCACCAAAGAAATGCTCGAATCCGGTGCCGCTGAAAATATCACCAAACTGCTCGAAGATATCTTCCATCGAATAGAAGCCGCCGCCATTGGTACCGGCATGGCCATACCGGTCGTATCGAGCGCGTTTGTCGGGATCGGAGAGTACATCGTAGGCCTCGGCGAGTTCTTTGAATCGCTCTTCCGCGTGCGGATCATCCGGGTTCCGGTCCGGATGGTATTTGATAGCTAGTCGCCGGTAGGCCTTCTTGATTTCGCCGACCGATGCGGTACGGGAGACTTCCAGTATTTCGTAATAATCACGCTTCGCCATGTTGGCTATGTTTTGCCAGCTGAGCAAATATGCAAAAAGCATTGACAGCCGGCGCTGTCAATGCAGGTTTCTCATTTTTTGGTACGTCTGGCGGGGCCTATTGTTTGCGCCCCACCACGACTTTGGCATAGCGCAAGACTTTGCCATTGTATAAGTATCCTTTCTCGATGGTGTCCACCACCTTGCCGGCCAATTTGTCGTCTTGCACGGGAAGCTCCGTGACAGCCTCGTGCAGTTCGGGATTAAAGTCGGCCCCATCCGACTCAACCGGCTCGATGCCTATTTGTTTGAGTGTGTTTTGTAGCTTTTTATGCACTAAAGCCACGCCTTCGGGAAATTCCTCTTGTTTGGCAGCCCGGTCAAAATCATCTACAATCGGTAGAATCTTGAGCAGTGTTTTGCCGGCACAGTCTGCCAGCATTTCCAGTTGCTGGCGCGCTGTTCTGTTTTTGTAGTTTTCAAATTCGGCCAGCAGGCGGAGATACTTGTCTTTCATCTCCTCCAGCTCGTTGCTCGTCCGGTCGTCCTGCTCAGTTTCCTGCGGGGTGTCAAGCACTTCTTCTTTTTCTGTTTGTTGGTTTACACGAGCTTGAGGCTCGTGTGAGGTTTGCCGGTGCTTGTTCTGTGCTTTATTATTCTTTTTCGCTTTGCTTTTTCGGCTCATAGGTTTTGGTTTTGAGACAGTTATTGGCCCTTGAAAGGCGCATCAATATTTTTGCCATTGCTACAAATAGGACAATATGTCACTAGTTGGCAGGATTATCTGCCAAAATATGCGCTATTGTTCCGAAAGACGGATTGGATGCGACAACTCGTCCGTCCGGCCCGATAAGAAATTTGGCCGGGATGGATTGTACCCCGTAGCGGTCGGATATCTTGTCTGCGGTATTGCGGGTCTCCAAAAGATGGTATGGCCAGGATAGTCCGTCTTCCCGGATGGCTCTTGCCCAGGCAGTGGAATCCCGCTCAATGCCTACGCTGATGACGACCAGTCTGTCCGGACCATATTCGCGGTACAATTTTACCAAGCTTGGATTGGCGCGCCGGCAAGGACCACACCAGCTGCCCCAAAAATCCAACAATACATACTGGCCGTGGAAATCGGCCAGGTCCAGATGTTGTCCGTTGGGCAGCCGGCCCTGTACGGGCGGCGCCATTTGGCCGTCCAGATTGGCAGCCGGACTCCCGCCCCTGCGCAAAAGAAAGAAGCCGGCCAGCAGCAAGGCGGCCAAAATGATCCATCGTCTATTCATAGGCAGGATTTGCAATCCTAGATAACAAAACAATAATGACAGTCCAAAAGTTGTTTGGTAGATGGTTTAGTTGCCTCTGTTCTTGGGGTGCGGTCTGGATCTCCGGCATTGACAATATGGGTGAAAACGGGTTAATTTTGTCCGGTCTGTCCGGTGGCTGTCAGAAAAGAATGTATTGAGATGAAGCGATTTGTTCATATCCAAAATCTATTGGAGCGCTCGGCGTTTGGAGTTTCGGATTACATTGGCGACAAGCTGGGCGTGGCCTCTTCGCGGGTACGGCTGTACTTCATCTATCTGTCTTGTGCCACGTTTGGTTCGCCTATTATTTTCTACCTTTTTGTGGCTTTTTGGCTCAATATCAAGCGCTATATCCACGAAAAACGCCTGATTCTGCGGGATTAAGCCCGGTGGCTTTATCTTTGTGCAAACGAGACACTATTGGCCTATTCTCGCTATGTGGATGTGGTGTTGCCCTTGGCCCTGCCCGGACTGCTGACCTACGGCGTCCCCGATTCCTTGGTCTCTGCCATCCAATTTGGTGTCAGGGTGGAGGTCCCGTTCAGAAAGAACAAACGCTATTCTGCATTGGTCGTGGGCATACATGACCGGAAGCCGGACGGCTACAAAGTCAAACCGGTCATCGGCTTGCTGGACCGTGCACCGGTGCTATATCCGGAGCATTTTCGTTTTTGGCAGTGGCTTTCGTCCTATTATTTCGCCAGTTTGGGCGAGGTGATGAATGCCGCCTTGCCGGCCCACATGAAGCTGGATAGTGAGACGACACTCCATCTCAGCCCGATATTTTCAGACGATTTCGATCACTTGTCTGACGAGGCTTTTCAGCTAGCCGAAGCCCTTCGCAGACAAGAGCACTTGACGCTCGAAGATGTCCGCAAGTTGTTAAACAAAGAGCGGGTGATGCCTCTCGTGCACAAAATGTTGGATGAGAAGATCATCTATCTCCATACCGAACTCAAAGAAAGATACAGACCCAAGCAAGTGTCTTATGTGCGACTGACCGGGCGGTATCGCCAAAATCAAGATGCGCTAAACGAGGTCTTCGATTCGCTTCATGCAGCCCCCAAGCAACTGGCGCTTTTGTTGGCCTTGATGCAGGAGGTGCATCATGATCCCGAGGTACGAAAAGCAGATCTCCTCCGCCGGGCGGCAGCTACCTCCGCATCGCTCAATGCGCTGGTCAAGAAGGGCATCCTGGAAGTTTATCACAAACATGAGAGTCGTCTGGACACTTATACCGGCGACAGGGTCAAAGTGGATCCATTGACACCTGCCCAACAAAAGGCGGTACAGCAGATAGAACGCTTGTGGCCGGAAAAGGACGTGGTATTACTCCACGGCGTGACCGGCTCCGGCAAGACGCATATCTATGCCGATCAGATTCGCAAAGTCATCGCACAGGGTGGGCAAGTCTTGTATCTGCTGCCCGAGATCGCACTAACCGGCCAGATTGTGTCGCGTCTCCGCAAATTCTTTGGAGAGGATGTGACGGTGTATCATTCTCGATTGAACAACAATGAACGTGTGGAGGTCTGGAAGGAGGTATTGGCCGGCAAGCCGGTTGTGCTGGCGGCCCGATCGGGTGTATTTTTGCCCTTCCGCCGCCTGCAGTTGGTCATCGTGGATGAGGCGCATGACAGGAGTTTCAAGCAGTTTGATCCGGCTCCGCGCTACAACGGGCGTGATGCCGCATTGGTGTTGGCCCGGATATTCGGGGCCAAGGCATTATTGGGTACCGCCACGCCGTCCATGGAGTCGCTCCACAATGTGGAGACGGGCAAGTATGGAGTGGTGCGGTTGGAGGAGCGTGTGGGGGACTCCCAATTGCCGGACATTGAGGTCGTGGATTTGCGAAAAAACCGGCCGGCCGGAGGACGGGCACTTTTTTCCAAAATCCTGTTGGACGCTATCGAAGAGACTTTGACGGCCGGTCGTCAGGTGATATTGTTTCAAAACCGCCGGGGGTATGCACCCAGCTTGAACTGCACGGTTTGTGGTTGGGTCAGTGAGTGTTCTCATTGTGATGTGGCAATGACCTTTCACAAGAAGGCCCGGGTAATGCGGTGTCACTATTGTGGTTTTGCCGAGGAGCCCAGGCCGGCTTGCCCCGCTTGCGGCAATATGCCACTGAAGATGCTGGGTTTCGGTACGGAGCAAGTAGAGGAGGAATTAAAGGTGTTTTTCCCGGAAGCCAAGGTCGGTCGGATGGACTATGACACGACAGGAGGCAAGCAAGGCTTTTCGCGCATCGTTCATGCCTTTGATGCGGGCGAGATTCAGATCCTGGTCGGGACACAGATGGTCACCAAAGGTCTGGACTTTGACCACGTCGGTCTGGTCGGTATCATGAGCGCAGATCAGCTGTTGGCTTTCCCCGACTTTCGCTCGGCGGAGCGCGCCTTCCAACAAATCATCCAGGTGAGCGGCCGGGCGGGGCGCAAGAAGTCGCGCGGCAAGGTGCTCATCCAAACCTACCGGCCGGACCATCCTGTCTTAAAAGATGTCTTGCGAGGGGATTACGATGCTTTTGCGCGCCGGGAATTGGCAGAACGCAAAGCATTTCACTATCCGCCGTTTACGCGTCTGGTACAATTGACTTTGGTGCATCGCAATGCGACAACGGTAGATACGGTGGCCAAGCTGATGCACCATCGCTTGGTACGGCAGGTATCCGGAGAAGTATTGGGGCCTGTGGTGCCGGCGGTGGCTCGCATTCGCAACCGGTATCACCGCACCATCCTGCTCAAATTGAGTCGCCGGAAGGGTATTTTGACGCAGGCGCTTGATGCCATTGCCGCGTTTGTGACGTCGTTGAAAACGCAAAAAGGGCTCTCTTCCGTCCGCGTCAAGGTGGACGTTGATGTGTGGTAGTGACGCGTCAAGCGCCACTACCACTCGGGGCAGTTAGTTGTGTTTGGCGCGCTTGTCCTCGTTGCGCGGATCGCCGGATTCCTTTTTCCCCTTTGTTGTCCCCGGCTTTTTAGATGATACTTTTCCGATTTTTGACGAGGAGCGGCTGTCTGTTTCGTTGGAGGAAGTGGTCGGCTTCATTTTGACCTTGTTGGTCTGTCTGCCTTCGTGCTGCTGCTCTTGTGGGGGTTGCTGCCGGCCGGTGCTGCCGTCTTCTAAAATGACGGGCAGCAGGGCGCATCCTGATGAGAGCAGGAGGATGGTCAGGGTGATTGGGAAAAAGAGCTTTTTCATGATGGAGGTTTTGGTGGCTTATTGGGATTTCTTTTTGGGTATTACCTTGCCCGTGAGGATGATTTCCGTGACCAGGTCTTTGGTGTTGGCGACGATGGTGACGTCCACGCGTTGGTCGCCTTCTTTTTCTTTGGAGTTGAAGGTGACGTGGATGTTGCCTGTTTCGCCGGGTTTGATCGGTTGAGCGGGCCATTCCGGTACGGTACATCCGCATGATCCGGTGGCGATTTCGATGAGGAGATCGGCGTCGCCGGTGTTGGTAAACTTGAAGTCGTGCTCGATGATGGTGCCTTCTTCGATAGTGCCAAAGTCGAACCTGGGTTCATCCAGGGTGATCACGGGGTATTTTTTCTTTTTCGGACCCGGCTGTGCGGTCTTTTTCGGTTGGGTTGCACCGACGGATTTTTTACCGGTCAGTTTTTTTTTATGGGACGGCGCTTTGCCCTCGCCGGCGCCAGCCGGCAAACTTTCACCCTTTTTGATGACCTTGGGGATTTTGATTTCGGTGGGTCCTGCAATAATCTTAAATTCGGTACGGCGGTTGAAGCGGTGTTGTTCTTCGGTACAGCGCACACCATTGGTGCATCCGTTGAGGATTTTAGATTCGCCGTATCCAACGGCTTTGATGCGCTCGGGTGCGACGCCGCGGGCTACCAGCCATCGCTTGGCGGAGTCGGCACGGCGCTGTGACAATTGTTGGTTGTAGGTGCGACTGCCGCGGCTGTCTGTGTGGGATGACAGCTCGATGACCATGTCGGGGTATTTTTTCATAAGGTCCAGCAGGACATTCAGGTCTTGTTCGGCATCGGGCAGAATTTTGTCATCATCGAAGTCATAGTAGATGTTGTTGAGCCGGATGGGCTGATTGATATATACGGTGACTTCTTCCGGCTTGGGCGGGGGCAGCGGGCGCAGGAAGGCCTTTTTGGTGATGGTTTGTGTTTTCTTGATGCCGACCGTATTAAATGCCAGCGTATCGGGATAATATCCCTTGACTTCTACAATGACCTGATAGGCTTTTTGCAGGTCCAGGGGGAAGTTGATTTTGTTAGACTGGGGGCTCTGGCGTTTGTCGGATTTGCCCGGTGTGTTGCCGGTCATTTCGATGAGCCGGACGGTGGCGCCTTTGAGCGGTTTTTTGCTCTGGTCAAAGACAAGCATATCCAGGTCCACGGCAACGGGTTCGACGGTGGCGATGAAGATATCATCGCAGCAAGTTTTGCTTTTCAGTGAATTGACACTGGGGCGGTTGGACACCAGCGCGCCTTTGTAGCCGGTTGCATCGACATAAAAACCGAAGTCATCCACGCTGGTGTTGTAGCCGGGGCCGAGGTTTTTGGGCTTTGACCACTTGGTGCCGTCCCACTTGACGGAGAAGATATCCAGGCCTCCAAAAGATGGATAGCCATCGGAGCTAAACCAGAGGGTACCGTCGCGGTAGAAAGGAGTTTCTTCGTTGTATGGTGTATTGATGGCATCGCCGAGATTGACCGGAGCGCCGTAGGTGCCATCGTCTTTTATGGTACAATAGTAGATGTCGTCGCCCCCCTTGCCGCCCGGCATATCGGAGACAAAAAACAGTACCTCTTTGCCGTGCAACTCACCCGGGGCGGGATGTTTGGCGATCCAGTCGCCGTTGGGGCCGGTGAGTTTTTTGGCTTTGGCGTAGGTATTGCCCATTCTTTCGGCGACGAAAATTTCGCTTGTCTTGACTTCGTTGCCGGTCATGGTGGCACGGGTAAAGAACATTTTGTCGCCATCTTCGGAGAAAGCCACATTGCCGGTGTGGAATCCGGATCTGTTGATGTCTTCGCCGAGAGGTTCGGATGTGGCAAAGCCGTTTTTTTCGTCCTGGCCCGAGGCCTTATAAATTTTGGAGAAGTAGTCCCCCTCCTTGCCGTCCAGGATGATGACGTTTTTGCTCTTTATGGAGCTATAGTATAGGTCATCGCCGAGAAATTTGGGGCTGTACTCGGAGAAGCGGGAGTTGACGGTTTTGCCGGCATTTTTGATACGCAGTGCCTTGTCTTTCTTCATTTTCATGGCCATCCGGGCGCCTTCGATTTCGAGCTTGGCGCGGGTCTTGAGCTTTTCATCTTTGGAGATGGCAATAAAGGACTCCAGGGTGTTGATGGCATCCGGATAGTTGCCGTTGTACTTTTGCGAAAGGCCCAAATAAAAGACCGCTTCGGGGAGTTTTCCTTTGCGGTCGCTCTTTACGACGCGGGAGAACCATCTCTCGGCCCGCTTGTAATCGCGCAAGGTAAAGTGCAGCTTGGCAATTTTGAAGCGCAGCGCATTGTCCTTTTTCTTTTGCTCCTTGTAGGCGCGGTTGTACCAATCCAGCGCATTGTAATAATCGGCGTTTTCGAGCTGCTCATCGGCGACTTGTACCATCACTTCGGGGTTGACCGTATTGAGTGGTTGGGCGTGCACAACCGACAAAGCGAGCAGACAGAAAAGAGCGCTATATACGAGTTTCATGTTTGTTTTTGTTTTGGGTGTTAACGAAGATACAAACGGCGTCATTTTGTGGTTTGTGCTTAGAATCTGGGGCAGAAGATGGCGGGATCCACTTTGGGTTTTTTGTAAATTTTGAAAATATAGTTGGCCGCTATTTCAAATGCGCCGATATTCTTTAGGGCGGAGTTGGTGCCGGAGGCTCCGATATCATAGGCAAATCCGACGGTCAGGTCCTTGTAGAGTGCGCCGAGGATAACCTGTGCGGCGTCTCCGAAGCGGTATCCCAGGCCTGCACGGAAATCCCAGTCTTTGTTGAAGTCATAGGTGCCCACGGCCTGGACTGCCGCCTCATATCCGGGCCCAATCTGTTGGTACAGGAAGGCGGGGGACAGGATCCATTTTTTGTTTAAGTCCATATTGAGCTGGCCGTGGGCCATTAGCCGTGCCGGCAGTTCAAAGGAGGCATTGACGATACCGCGTCGCGGGGCGTTGAGGTGGTTTACACCTACGCCCAGGACAAAATCCGCCTTCTTGCTTAATATGTGCCGCAGGCTTACGCCGGCGTCTATTTCGGCAAATTTGCTGTCTTTTATCTTGTCATAATCTATGCTGACAGGCGTGCCGTTGATGATCTGGTCTTCCAGGACGAGTGCTTCCCGATTGATGGATCGCGACATCATACCATATTGGGCACCGATCGAAAAGACGGTCTTGCGCTTTTTATCAAAGGACAAGTGGTAGGCTACGGCCAGTTTGCCTCCTGTCAAGTTCAGTTTGGCGCTGCCGGCCTGGTCTTTGACGGCGGAAAAGCCCACACCGATCCAGTCATATTTGCGCACTGACAGGATGGGCGCATCAATGTAAATGGAAGGAGTCTTGTAAATACTCCATTGGTCACGGTAGATCCCCCCTACGCGAGCGGTGCCGTTGAAGGCGCCGGTTTGCGAGGCATTGAAACTCATCGGAGCCAGTTGGAATTGTGTAAAGTGGAGATCTTGCGCCATTGCCCGGGTGGAAAGCAGGCAAAGCAACAGCAGAAGGGATGTAATTCTTGACATGGCTTGGTTTTTATTCACGCCCTCGTCCCCGGGAGTCATCCGGTTGTGGCCGGGAGTGATGTTTTTCAAAGTGCTGGCGTTCTCTATGATTACGTATAACCCCGCAAAAATATACAAATTATCTAACATTTGCATGTATGCGGGATTTTCTTCCGTATGCGGGGCTGAAATATCGCTTGTCGGCAACATTTCGGATACGGTTTAGACGAGTGGGAGTTGCCTTAAATACTCTTTAAGACCTCGACCAGATAAAAAGCGAAGAACAGCAGCATGAGCCAGCCTTCCCAGCGGGTGATGCGCTGTGTAATGGATATAATGGCGAGCAGAAGGGTCAGGGCAATCATAAACGGCAGACTGAATTGGAGTACCTCGGGATTGATTTTGATATCACCAAAAAATCTGGGGAAGCCCAAGACGGCAAAGGAGTTGAAGATATTGGAGCCCATCACGTTGCCCACTGCCATGGATGCGCTACCGGTGCGGGCGGCTGCCAGGCTGACCACCAACTCGGGCAGCGAGGTGCCAAATGCAATCACCGTAAGACCAATCAGGTGATGAGACACGTGGAAGGCGCGGGCGAAGTACACCGCTGAATCAATGGTGTATTCGGCGCCGAAATATACCATAACAATGCCGAGCAGAAAGAGTCCGATGTCCCGTGTGCGCATTTTGGGACGCTCTGATTTGGCAATTTTGTCCTCGTCGTCTTGGAGTGTATAGAGCAAAAATATGGTGACTCCGGCCACTAGGATCAGGGCCTCAAAAATGGAGATGTCGAGGTCATACAGGATGAAATACATCAAAAATGCCGATAGGACCAGCATCGGTATGTCATTGTTCATGATATTTTTCTCAAAGCGGACATTGCCGGCGACGATGGCTACCAGCGCCAGGCTGGCGGCAATATTGAACACATTTGAGCCGATGGCATTACCGACGATCATCTCCGATGCACCTGCATACACAGCCGCTACGGAGGAGGCCAGCTCTGGCAGCGAGGTACCAAAGCCCACTATAGTGGCCCCAATCACAAAAGGTGAGATACCGATTGACAGGCCGATGCGCTGTGCTGCCTCCACAAAGAAGTCGGCGCCTTTGAGCAAGGCCGCGAGGCTGACAATAAGAATGACACCGTTTAAAAGGATTTCCATACTGCAGTATTGGACGCCCAAAGGTAGTGTGAAGTTTCCTTTTGCCAAACCTAAATGCACTTCGACCGGGCGAGATGGCTACTTTATTGTGTAGCTTTGCGGTGAAATTTTGGCTATGACGACGGGGCATACAGACCACAATCCGGAAAAGGAAATGACCATCCTGGGTCATTTGGATGAGCTGCGCAGGCACATACTGCGTGCGCTGGTGGCGATTGTGCTGGCTGCCGTGGTGCTGTTTGCCTTCAAGGACTTCACTTTTGACCAACTGATCCTGGGGCCCAAATCCAAGGACTTTGTCTCCTATCGGGTTTTTTGTGCCATATCGGATGCACTATGCTTCCATCCCCCTGATTTTCAGTTGATTACGCGCCAGATGGGGGAGACCTTCGTGACGCATTTGCGCGTGTCTTTTTATTTGGGACTGATCGTGGCCTTCCCCTATGTGTTTTATCAGTTTTGGCTCTTTGTAAAGCCCGGACTGTATCCCAATGAGCGCAAGGTGGCCGGGCGTGTGGTGACGATATGTTCGTTATTGTTTATTCTCGGTGTGTTGTTTGGGTACTATGTGATAGCGCCATTTGCCATCACTTTTTTGATTAATTATACGATTCAGGGGGTGACCAATGCACCGACGCTTACGTCGTATGTGAGCTATCTGGTCATGTTTACCATACCGACCGGACTGATATTTGAATTGCCCATTGTAGTTTATTTCCTGTCCAAAATCGGTCTGGTCACGCCGGCATTGATGCGCAAGTATCGCCGCCATGCCATCGTACTGATCTTTTTGACAGCGGCCATCATTACGCCGCCGGATCCGATGACTATGTTTTTGATTGCGATGCCTTTATATGGCTTGTACGAAGCCAGTGTACTTGTATCTGCCGTGGTGGCACGCAAACGGCGAAAAGCGGAACGCGATGAAGAAGCAAGATCATAAAGAGCTTTCCATACAAGTATCCTCCAACTTGACCTTGCCGGTCAAGTTGGGCTTATCTGTGTTTTGGGCGGCTTATTTTGGGATATTTACTCTGACGGTATTGTTGAGTGAGATGCCCCGGGCCTTTAATCTTTCCCCTTTGGCCTTCAAGGCGCTTGCGGTATTGTTTTATCTGGTCGGCTTGTGGGTGCTGTACAAGACGATCTGGCAGCTCAAGCGGGTGGAGTTTATGCCGGCCGGGTTTTATGTCACGGATTACTTTCGCCATTACAAGCTGGGCTACGGCTTGATACGGTCGGTGAAGTACTATGACTTTATTGTTTTTAAGGTGATGGTGCTTCTGCTGTCGCAGAAGACAAGTGTGGGCCGCCGCATCCCGCTATTGGTGAGTCGCAAACGACTGCGGATTTTTCTCAACGCGCACCCCGATTTAAGCAAGCAGGTGGACTTCTCCCACGTCATCGCAAGATGACAATCTTTGCCACTGCGGCATCGACAGAAAAATCATTGAACGATGCACTAAAAACGAGATAGACGCCGGACGTGACCTCTTGGCCGTTGTAATTTTTGCCATCCCAGACGGCTTGCCCGCCCAGGGCCTCGGTCTCATAGACCAGTCGCCCTTCCACATCGGTGATTTTTACTTTGGCCTTTTGCGCCAGCCCGGAGATGGCAATGGGGCCGTTGTAGCCGGGGCGTACCGGATTGGGGAAGGCATAGACTTCATCTTTGTGCAAAAGGCCTCCTTTGACGGCATCGGACCGGTAAGCTGCCACGCCAAACGGTGTCCCCATATACGCGATGCCGGTTTGGTTATCCACGTAAAGACTGACGATCAGGTCTGCCGGCAATGGGCTGTTTTTGGAGTCGAAGTGAGCCAATACGTCCTGTCCCGAAGGCGACAGGACGAAGACGCCATTGGTGGTACCAAACCACTTGCGGTTGGCGGCATCCACGGCCACGGAGGTGACCTTTTCGTCCTCCAACAGATACGCACCGAAGCCGTCCAGCGTGGAGATACGCCGCGAGCCGGTGCAGTAATCTTCAAAGACGTCTCCGCCACATTCAAAGGTGATGACACCCTTGTCTGTGGCGACCCAGATGGTGCCATCCTGGTCCTTGGCGAAGTCGTTGATGCGGTTGTCTTGTATCTCACTATTGGCGGTAGAAAACAGTTTGTACTGGTCGTCAAACACATTGTTGATATCTTCCCCGTTGGAATAGACCAAAAGCCCGCGCCCGACAATGATGATCCACTTGTAGCCATAGTCGTCTATCAATAGCCGGTTGACGAGCCGGTTGCCGGCCCCAATATCAAAATTTTGCCAACTGCCGTCCTTCTGGTACACGGCTAATGGTTTAGGCGCGTTGTAATTGGTCATCCAAAGATTGCCGTCCTCGTCAAATGCCAGATCTATGATGCCGACGCGCCGGGCATAGCCGGGCTCAGGGCGCAACGGGGTATTGTAGTTGTTGAAAAACTTGAATTGTGCGCCGTCCCACTCGATGAGTCCGCCGCCGAAGCTGGCGATGTATTTTTTTCCGTTGGTGGGATGAAAGGCAATATCCAGGAAATTTAAGTCCGCAAATGAGTCCTGAAGTATCGGATAATTGATGCGATTGAGGTAACCCCATTGACCGGTGCGGAGGTCCTGTGTGAAGTATCCATCGCCATTGACCGCATAGGGATACGACTTGGTTTGGGACCAGCCTCCGGCGACGATATACAGTGTGTCGTCATGCGATGTGATGGTATGCGCTTTTTCCGTGAGGGGACTGTTGACTCGAAAAACATCTTCATAGGAGCCGTCCGCCAGAATACGACGGAACGGATACCAGTCGTCACAAACCCAAATCAGGTCACCGTCCCGGATGCCGTCTCGCGGACGGTACAAATTCGGCGGCTCCAAGGTGTCAATCGTACCATCGGGGTGCAAGGAGATAAGGCGGCCATCGCAGTCGTCCCAGGCGCCCGGCCCGTCACAATAAAAGGTAGCTACCAATCCATGACCTTCCTGAGTCAGCTTGACCAGGTGCTGGTTGGTGCCTCCGAAGATGGTATCCAATTGCTGGCTATCCAGATGGTAGGCAAACAGCTGGTTACTGATACCGATGGCGAGCATCTGGTCGCTGATGGTACCGATGTAACTATAATTTCCCGAAGTGGGCAGGCCTGCGGTGACTGGCTCCCAATTCTGAAAATCCTGTATTCCGGGAGCCTGCCGGTCTATGCTATATAAGCCGTCCGGCAGGGTGATAAAGATTTTCTGATCTGCTACTGTCACCCCTTTGACGGCCTGATTGGTAAAGGTGGAAAATTCTACATCCAGGCTATTGTCCATGATGCTTACCAATCCAAAGCCGGTGGCCACGTAGGTGCGTCCGTTAGAAAAAAGCAGGTCATATATTGTCTTGTCTGCCGGTATTTGTTTGTCCAGGATATAGGGCAAGTTGGCACTGCTGCCGTCCGGTGTAATGACATCCATATTGCTGTTTTGGTACACGACAAAGAGCAGGTCTGCATTGGTATTATATTTGATGAATTTAATATCTGCATCGGAAAGGCTGTTGACCCGGTCAAAAAAGCTCAGGCTGCCATCCGTTTTGTCTCTCGCTACAATGCCAAAACGTGTGGCGAAATAGACTTTTTCCGGGCTTGCGGACACACTTATGGGGTGGTTGTAAGGCAGTAGCAGTCGCCATTCACCCAAGGCCATATCCGTTGGCTTTTGGCTATACAAAGCCAGCGCCAGCCAAACCGTGGCAAAGAGAAGTAAATATTTTGTCCGCATCTATCGTTAGGTTTTGTCAGGTAACTGTTTTTTCCCAAAAATCGTATGCGTATGCCGGCTGTTAAGACACTAAAAGGTGGCTACAACCCGACGAAAAGCACAAAAGTAGGGTGCACGCGTGTGATGAAAAAGGTAACTGTTTAGGTACCCGCTGTTTTTGCGCTAAA
>JALVEF010000383.1 GCA_027031185.1 Saprospiraceae bacterium | reverse complement strand
ATTGAGTATGCTACTGCTCATCCTGCAGTTGGTATATGGATTCATTATGGCCTTCGCCCACATGGGTTTTGACGGGCTGCACCAATGGATCCCCTTCAATGCGGCTACAGCCACACACAAAAATCTCCTGGTCGTCTGGATCCTTTCCGGATTTATGGGCGCCGCCTATTTCATCATTCCGGACGAAGCAGACACCCCGTTGTATTCGGTGCCATTGGCCAAGTTGCAATTTTGGACCCTGGCCATCGTCGGCGTAATTGCCGTTGCCGGTTTCCACTTTGGATGGTTTGAAGGCCGCAAATTCCTGGAAATACCCCGTCCCCTGGATTATTTGGTGGCACTCAACGTCATCATCTTCCTTATCAATCTGATATTGACCGTACTGAAAGGGAAGAAGACGACTACCGCCCTCGTGCTGCTCTTTGGACTCATTTTCGCCGCCTTGCTATACTTGCCGGGTATGGTATATTTCAAAAACATAGCCGTAGATTCATTCTTCCGCTGGTGGGTCGTTCACCTGTGGGTAGAAGGTGTGTGGGAGCTCATCATGGGCGGCATCCTGTCCTACCTGTTGATACGTCTCACCGGTGTGGACCGCGAAGTCATTGAAAAATGGCTCTACGTCATCGTCGGCCTGACCTTCCTGTCCGGCATACTCGGTACCGGACACCACTACTACTACACCGGCGGCCCGGATTACTGGCTGATCATCGGCGGGATCTTTTCATCGCTGGAGCCCCTGGCCTTCCTGGGTATGACCCTGTTTGCGATTCAGATGTATCGCCGGGGCAACAAAAAACACCCCAACAAACTGGCCCTGCAGTGGACATTGAGCACCGCCATCGTCTCATTCCTCGGCGCCGGCCTGCTCGGATTGGCCCACACCCTGCCCGGAGTGAATATGTACACCCACGGCACACTGGTCACCGCCATGCACGGACACCTCGCCTTCTGGGGCGCTTACGGTTCCCTGGTACTGGCCGTCATCTCTTATGCGATGCCGCTTATGACCGGCCGTAAGATCTATGACAACCGCACGGGCCATCTGGCCTTCTGGATGTCCAACATCGGCATGATCGGCATGACCATGTCCTTTGCCGCCGCAGGTGTCGCACAGGTATATCTCGAGCGCATCGCCGGATATGATTTCATGATTGCCGCCAAGGAGATCCAACCCCACTTCTTCGTCCTGGTCATTGCCGCCACGGTATTTACCATCGGCATCCTGTACTTCATCGCCAACTTCTTTAAGTTTGGCGCGCCCTCGGACGAAGCCCTGAGAGCGGAAGAGTCCTTCGAAGCCCTCAAACCGGCTTGATAGCAAGACAGGAAGCAGCCGGAGACGGACACCTGTCTCTGGCTGCCTTTTTACCGGAAATCCGTGTCGCAAAATCTGGAAATGCGCAAAAAAGTTTGCACATCCCCGCACTTACTTGTCCGTGATGCGGGACAATTGGCTCACAACCCACCATTTGGCTGGTACGGGATAGACAGGACATTGATCCGGCCTGACAAGTAAGTGCGGGAGCGTGCACGGTGGGCCGCCCCGTACAGTTTGGCAGGGAAGCATTGCCGCCTTTTTGAATGGGGCGCATCCACGGTGGGACAACTGGAGAAAAGTGCAGAATCAGTTATACTCAAAGCGATTTGTTTTGGGACGGTAAGAACATCGAACAAGGAACACCGATCTGAGATTTTAGAAGGAATCCCAGAGCTATTCGAACCGTGGTCACTGAGCTCGTAAAAGTGAGCGCTGCACTGAGCCTGTCGAAGTGCGAAGTCGAAGTGCCCACTTCTCAAATCTTCATTCGTTAATCCTTGTTCGACATTCCCAAGTCCCAAACCTGTTTTAACGAGTATAATTCCCATACCACCGGATTATGAGCGTTTTCACACCGATACGAGCAGACAAAAAACTAAAAACCATGAGAATCGAAAAAGAACCCTACTACCGGCCCCACGGCCGGGAGGTGGAAGTCTTCGAGCATTGCTATAAAAACCAATTGCCGCTATTGCTCAAAGGACCTACCGGAACCGGCAAGTCGCGATTCGTCGAGTACATGGCCTACCGCCTTCGGCGCCCTTTGATCACTGTCGCCTGCCACGAGGAAACGTCCTCCACCGACCTTATCGGGCGATATATCCTGAAGGGCACTGAAACGATCTGGCTTGACGGCCCGCTGACCCGGGCCGTCAAAGAAGGCGCTATCCTCTACCTGGACGAAATCGCCGAAGCCCGCCCCGACGTCCTGGTGGCCATCCATCCGCTGACCGACTATCGGCGCACCATTTACCTCGACAAACTCGGCGAGACGGTCACCGCCACCGACGGCTTTATGTTTGTAGCTTCTTACAACCCGGGCTATCAAAAGGGATACAAAGAGCTCAAGCCCTCCACCCGCCAGCGTTTTGTCTCGCTCCAGTTTGACTATCCCGACGCCAAAGCCGAAAGCGAAATCATCCAACAAGAGTCCGGTGTGGCCCCCGACATCGCCGACAAACTCGTCCGCATCGCTGCCAAAATCCGCAACCTGCAGGAACTCGGCCTGGCAGAGACCGTGTCCACACGCTTGCTCGTGGATGCCGGCAAGATGATTCACTCCGGCTTGCCCAAACGCCTGGCCGTCCACACCGCCGTGGTGCATCCCCTCACGGACGATCAAGACACCATATCGGCATTAGAAGACCTGACTAGCCTGATGATTTAATACTATGGACTGGGATCAAATACTCTATAAGTGGTTTTTGAAATGGACGGCGGCCAAAAAAAAGGCCGATCCGGAAACGTTGGCCCGTCAGGTACGCCTCGAAGACATCAGCGGACGCCTGACCATCCTCGCCGGCGCCACCGCCGGCAAACTCATCCGAATTTTACCCGCCGAACGGGAAGGCGGATGGCGGGACAACCTCTTCTTTCTGCCCCCCGTCGTCTCCTTGTTTCCCACACCAAAAGACAATTTATCGCTCTATCTTTTCAGGGTACTGTATTTAGCCACACAACAAAAACTGAAACTCAACTGGCCGCCCGGCACCAACGCTTCACTCGCCGAATCCCGCCAAAAAGCCTTAGAAACAGCGCCCACCGTCCTGGCCCGACTGAAAATGGAATTTCCCGGTATCGAATCGCTCAACCAACAACTAATAAATCACTGGCCGCATGGGGATGAACAACTACCTGACTTCTCATTCCTCTACGGCAAATGGATGGTCAACACCCAAAGCGATGACGCCGGGTCGCGTCGTCATCGCACGGACATACCCGCACAGACAGAACCCGCCCAAATTACCACCGAAATGAAGGCCAAACACGCCGATGATGTCGAAGTCCTGCAAGTGGACAAAGAAGCCCAGGAAAACTATGTCCTCACCCACAATTTCGAAAAAGTGGAGACCATTGAACAGGCCAACGGCATCTGGAGGGACTTTGACGGCGACGACAATCTGAAAGAAGATGCCGATGCCTTGCAGGACCTGAATATCAGCAAAGTCGTGCGCGCGGACGATCCGGTACATTCCATCTTCAAGGCCGATCCCGTATTCGGAGCAAACATCCCGGACAGCGCCGACATAGAAGAACAAGGCTCATTTTTTTCTTATCCCGAATGGGACTTCCGAAAGCGTACGTACAGAGAGGCTTTCTGCAAGCTCTACCACAAAAAACTCATAAAAAAAGACGCCGAATATTTTCACCATACCATACGGCACAACGCCAAGGTCTTGCGCTATCTCCTGCGCATGTTTGCACGCATCAACAACACACTCGAAACGGTGCGCCGGCTACCACAGGGTGATGAAATTGACATGGACGCCGCCACCGACCGTTATGCCGACTTGCATGCCGGCTGCACCCCATCCGAAAATGTCTATCTTTCCAAGCGAAAACGGCGCAAAGATCTCGCCATGCTATTCCTGCTCGATTTGAGCCTGTCCAGTGACGGCTACGCAAAGGGCAATCGCATCATTGATATCGAAAAACAAGTGTCCATCCTATTCGGAGAGACGCTGAGCGAATACGGCATTGACTTTGCCATTGACGGCTTTTTCTCCAAGACCCGGCACAACACGACCTACGTCACGCTCAAAGCCTTTGACGACAACTGGCAGGAGGCCCGCCTGCGCATCGGCGCCATCCAGCCCAGGGCATACACCCGCATCGGTCCGGCGCTGCGCCACGCAGCCAATCTGCTCCGCCAGCGCCCGGCACGAAAAAAGTGGCTCATCCTCCTGTCCGACGGCAAACCCAATGATTACGACCGCTACGAAGGCGCTTATGGCGTACACGATATCCGGCAGGCACTCAAAGAGATGCAACAAGACCACATCAACACGTACGCATTGGCCATCGAAGAAGAAGCCAAATTTTACTTGCCCCGCATGTTCGGCCGCAACCATTACAATATCCTGTCCTCAC
Source organism: Saprospiraceae bacterium (assembly GCA_027031185.1). GTDB lineage: Bacteria > Bacteroidota > Bacteroidia > Chitinophagales > Saprospiraceae > HyVt-613. Next base: position 4,470 of record JALVEF010000383.1, on the reverse strand, counting down.
CGGCAGAGATGGGCACAGCCCTGTTACACTTGTACAAACGCATCGGGATATGACACACAAAAAAGAACTCGCCGACCCGCCCGGCGGCATCATTGTCGGCATATTGGTTTTGCTCGAGATATTGACATTTACGGTCGCCATCGGTGCTTTTTATTATAAAAAAATGCACGCACCGGAACTATTCGCTGAATCGCAGCGGGTGCTCAATCCCCTCATCGGCACACTAAACACGATGGTCCTGCTGACAGCCGGTTTTTTTATGGCGTCTTCGGTCAAAAGCCTGCGCAAGGGAAAGACACGCACCTCCACACATTGGCTGTACGGAGCCATCATTTTCGGCCTCCTGTTTTTGGCCATCAAGAGCTTTGAATATGCAGAAAAGATACACGCAGGACACACGCTGGGGCACAACACCTTTTTTACTTTTTACTGGTTGCTCACCGGCTTTCACTTCATCCACGTCCTGGTCGGCATTGTCATCCTGACCGTGCTGTCTTTCGGCATACGGAAAGGGAGCTACCATGCCGGCAATTACGATGATTTGGAGGCCGGCGGTGTGTTTTGGCACATGTGCGACCTGATATGGCTGCTGTTATTTCCCGTCCTGTACTTAATTCACTAATCCATGGACAGACGAGACCTGATACTATTAATCATCTTACTTGCATTGACCGCCTCCTCTTATCTGGCGTCAGGCAGTCCCAATCAAACCGTATGGATAATACTCGCCATTACCGCCGTAAAATTCATCTCAGTAGCCTTTCAATACATGGAGATGAAGCATGCCCACCGGTTTTGGCAGGCAGCGCTGGTTTTCCTTCTCGCGCTTTACGCCGTCCTGGTCGGTTTCGGAATTTGATACAGTGGGGCGAATAAGCATCCGCCCCACTGTATCCCGGGCAGTCGTTGCAATCAACGACACACTAGTGACCTTATTCCAAAAACTCCGGCGAAAAACGGCCCCGCACTTACTGTTTGATGGTCCAAGGTACAAGGTCAATGGTCCAGGGTACTTGGTAGCATCAGGGCAAAAATGGCATTTTAGGGCAAAAACAGCGGGGACCTAAACAGTTACTCAAAACAAACAACTCAGAAAGGCTAAAAAAAACCGCAAAACTGATAAATTTGCCAAGAATTTTTTTGGCTCATCATGTACAGTCACCATGCGCCTCAACACTACGAACATCCCGCGCGGGACGACTGATTAGACTAAGCCTCACAAAATCCACTCACAATGGAAATATTTGAACGATACGAAAGCTTAACAAAAAAACTAAACAGGACAGTACCCTTTCCTGCTTACCCAACAAAAAACCTGGCTAAATTTCTAAGAGAGAAGGGTAAAGCCGTTTCTCTACACACAGAGGTAATGATAGAAGAAGTTTTTAATTCCGGAGACCTGTCGGGTATAATGTGCGAATTTAAATTCGATGACGATGAAATTTTTGTGTGCGGGCTGGTCTATATAAATGTAAAACCAGATCACCCTCTGTTCAAAGAAATTCAGAAGTATAAGAAGAAAAGAATTAGAAGATTGTCTCGAAATTTCCCGTTTTCATGAGTACGCCCTGTGGACACTGCGGTTGGTGAGCCTGCGATGCGGTGTGGTCAGTGCGGTCGGTGCGGTTCGACTACGCTAGGCCGGTGCAGTCGAACCGTCAAGCCGGTCCTGCCGAACCGTACCTGTCTGGTACCAAAGCGAAACGCTCAACACCCTTCAAAAAAACCTCGGATTAATCGTCGTAGTTGTCCCACTCACTTTATGGATGCGGTATTGGAGCACCACCTCGAAGCTGCCTGCACTGAAGCGGCGGAGCGGTGTGAGCGTGTAGTCATAAGACAAACCAAAAAACAGCGTCTCCGAAAGTGCCGTGCCGAAAAACACACTCAACGACTCACCCGTATTGGTATGCAAACCACCACCGGCACGATAACCCAGACCCAGTTTTAAATTCTCCCGGTAAGTCGTTACCAAATTAAAGTCACCATCAAACGGCACGCCTTTTACATACCGGACCAACAATTGGGGCTCAAAAACAAAATCATCTACCCGCTTCATACGAAGCCCGGACATAACATAAAAATGCACACCGTTGATTTCCGTATAACCGGAATACCCTTGAGCCACCAAACGCCGGCTCAATAAATGGGTCACTGACAGACCGGCATAAAACTTCTCCTGCTGATAATAGAGTCCGGCGCCAAAGTCCGGTGCAAAACTTGTCTCCATTTCCATCGGGATACCGCCGTCCATGGATATATCCACCGAACCATGCAACCGGTCATCCCGATAATCACTGGCAGAATACCGGAGTACCGTCTTCAAACCGGCACCCAGGTAGCCGTCGCCTATCTGAAAGCGATACACATAGTTGCCTGCCAAAAAATACCGGGTGTGAATACCCACTACCTGATGCTGAAGCCGGAAGCCCAGCCCCACTCGATCATGCAACAACGGAAAGTCCGTCGCCAACGCCTCAAACTGCGGCGCGCCTTCAAAACCCCACCACTGGCGTCGCGCAACCACATTAAGCGTAAACGGTGCATCCGCACCCGCATAGGCCGGATTGTAATACATCTTATTCAACATAAACAACGTATGCTGCAAGTCCAACTGGCCGCCTAAGCCGGCAGATATAATGAAAAACAGAAAAAACAGAAAATACCGCATTTGTCAATATTTAATTTCCAGAAAACCTTTTTGAAACGGCGTGCCGTCACCCTTGTCAAAAATATAATAGTACGTGCCTTCCTGCACCGGTGCACCCCGGTACGTACCGTCCCAATCGTTTTGGTATGCATCTGCATGATAAACTTCGTCACCCCAGACATTGTACACCGACAAACGGGCCCCAGGATACTGACCGCTCATCAGACACGGTATGACCAGGTAGTCATTGATTCCATCCTGATTAGGCGTAAAAATGGTCGGCACACTACAGTCATCAAATCCCGCCATTTCTAACACGGCCTTGGCCTCGCTGCAATAATCACATCCATTACGGCACAAACGATATGTCAAATAATCCCCTCCCGTAAAGCTCGAGGCCGGCAGCAGTTTCAACTTACCATCAGCCGTGTAAGACACAATTTGGACATGGGCCGGCGGCGTGAGAATCTCAATCTGATACCCCGACGAAGACACATCATCGTTGGCAGCCAAGTCCACCGTCTGCGCATAGCCGTAGTCCAACACAAAACTGTCATTGACCGCCACCGGAGCTTCCTCAAAATATATCCAAACGCTATCCCTTGAATAAGCCCCACAGTTGCCGCTGTTGACGGTCCAAACAAACAAATTGGCGCCGGGCATCAAATTACAAGCCTGTGCATCCGGCACATTTTTGTCATCAAAAAACACATCCTGACCGGGTGCAGACCAATATCCCTCATCAAAACCGGACGGCACACCGGCATCCAAAAGAACACAAGCCTCAGGCTGGCAAAGATGTATATCTTCACCCGCATACGCCGCCCCGCCTGCAACGCGCACTTCCACGGAATCCGTGTCTGTACCGCAGCCTTCATCGGACAACGTCCAATAAAAGACATACCGCCCGCCTTGTTGCAGACCGGAAACCAAAGTTTGCGGATTATTCTCTTCTACGATTTTTACCCCTGCATTCTCTTGCGCGAAAGGCTGGCTCCAGGTACCGTACCCGTTTTGCGGCGCCGTCGCCCGCAGAAAAACGGCATCTGTCTGACAAGTATCAATAAAATCCCCCGCCAGTGCCTGCTCCTTTTTATTGACACGCACCTCAACCGTATCCCGGGAATAATCTCTGCAGCCCCCGTTAGAAAGGCTCCACTCAAAACAATACACACCCGGATAAGCCACCGTGACCGCTGTGACATTGGTATCCGGATTGGCGACAGACGCATTAAAACCACACACCTGATGCCAGCGGCCCGTTCCGAGAGACGGCCACACGGCTTGCAGGCTGACAGGTTCTCCCGAACATACCGATACGTCCTCTCCCGCCAAGGCACTGTTGGCGGGAATCGTATCCAGCCACACCGTCACCGTATCCGACACATTGCGGCACGTGCCGTCCGTTACACCCACTACGAAATAATTGTATCCTACCGGATAATCCGACAAATCCGTGAGATGTATTTGATCAAAATAGGCCGTCGGCCCGATCGTATCATCCGGCAACCGGATCCACGTGTACTGTCCACCCGCCAGCTTGGTATCTTCGCTTACTTCCAGTTGCAATACGCCACCCGACCGGCACACCGGCGAATTGGTCTCAATCACGGGCTTCTCCGGCAAATCATGCAAGCTGACCATCACCGGATCCGACCAAGCTGACAAACAGCCCGCATAATTGAGACGCACCTTGTACGCTCCGGTATGGGCCGGGGACGCAGACACAATGACCGGATTCTGATCGGTTGAGCTGTAATTGCCGGGGCCTTTCCACTCATACTGCATACCATTGATATGGGGCGTTTGTAAATGAATGA
>JALVEF010000382.1 GCA_027031185.1 Saprospiraceae bacterium | reverse complement strand
GCAAAGGCAAAGGCATGGCATGGTATGACAACACAAAATCCCATTTTGCCGGCGGACGCCGGCAAAATGGCGGTCAACCAAGCGCGGGATTTGTTGTTGTTCCATAAAGTCAAGTAACTGATTACGGGCCTGCTGTTTTTGTGCTAAAATGCCCTTTTTGCTCCTAAAAACAGGAGCACCTAAACAGTTACGAAGTCGAAAGCCAAAACCGCAAGGGATGAAAATCGAAAAACGGGACAAGCCGGTACCCATCAAGCCACTGGTCAACAAGGTGGCCCAAAGTGGTTTGATCACTATTGACCTGGATGCATTCTATCCACAGGTGTCCTTTGCGATGTTTGACATCAAGGACTTTTTGTTTCGGGGCCTGGTCCTGTACGAAAAGAAATTCCGCGAAGCCATCGCCGCGCACGACTGGACACCGTACCGAGACAAGGTGCTTCTGGTCACCTGCACGGCGGACGCAATTATCCCCATGTGGGCGTACATGCTCATCGGCGTGTCGGCAGCTGACTATGCCAAAGAGGTCTTCCACGGCACCGAGGAGGAGTACATACGCGCCTATTACGACCGGTATATCGCTGAAATGGACGTAGAAAAATACCGGGATCAGCGTGTTATCCTCAAAGGCTGCGGCAAAAATCCCATCCCGCCCACTGCCTATATGCAATTGGCCCGAAAGTTGAAGCCCGTAGCCAAACGCGTCATGTTTGGCGAGGCCTGCTCCACGGTACCCATCTACCGCCGTAAGGAGTAAGCGGGTTGAAATATTCCCCAAAATCCTATATGTTCGCTTTCAATTAGCTGCCAACCGCAACCGGCGCATACTTTTTGCAGTAAAATACACGTAACTGATTAGGTCCCCGCTGTTTTTGCGCTAAAAACCGGAGCACCTAAACAGTTGCAAAACCCACACATGCGCAGCATGTGTAAACTTTCTCATTCCAAGCACACGCAAATCAAAAATCATAGGATATGAAGTTGGGCAAGTGGTTTTATTACGGGACAGGCATTACGGCCGTATTTTTTTTGGTGCTCTTCTCTTCATATTCTCCCATTGTCGGCGAGCCGGGTGACGAACCGGAAGCGCCGGGACAAGAGACTCCGTCGGGGCACATCACGCGCGCAAAGCACGCTCATCCGGCGGGCGTCATCCAGCAGGTGGGCGCCTTTGACTTGGACAAGGACTTTTACTTTGCCGGCAAGCGCATCCCGACAGAGAATCAGGATGTATATGAACGCCTGGACCGCGAGATTTTGCACATTGCCTATCACCATACATCCACCATTCTGGCCATGAAGCGCGCCAAGCGCGTCTTCCCCGTCATCGAGCCGATCCTGGAAAAATACGGTCTGCCCAACGACCTGAAGTACCTGGCTGTGACGGAGAGTTCGCTTGCCAATGCCACTTCCGGCGCCGGCGCCAAAGGCGTATGGCAATTTATGAAAGGCACGGCCGCCTATTACGGTCTGGAGGTCAACCGGGAGGTGGACGAGCGCAATCATCTGGAGAAGGCGACCGTGGCGGCCTGCAAGTACTTGAAGCATTATTATGATCAGTTTGGCTCCTGGGCCTTGGCTGCCGCGGCGTACAATATGGGTGGCCCGCGCCTAAAGAAGGCAATGATGCATCAGAAGGGCAAGAGTTTTTACGACCTGAATCTCAACAGTGAGACAATGCGCTACTTCTTCCGCATCGTGGCGCACAAAGAAATCCTGGAGCATCCCGAGGCGTACGGCTATTTCATTGACGACTACCAGAAGTACAATCCGCTGCCCGCCAGCCGCATCGTCAAGGTCTCCGGCCCCGTCAGCAACTGGGGCAGTTTCGCCCGGAAGTACGGGATGTCCTACCGCGAACTCAAGCGACTCAATCCTTGGATCAAGTCCTACAAGCTGACAAACAAGCGCCATAAAACTTACGAGGTGCGGGTATTGCAGTAGATGGGCTTACGTTAAGGGGGAAGCAGGTTTGCCAAACCTGGTATCGGGGCTTGTTCCCGGGACATGTAAGTGCGGGACAAAAATCCGGCTTATCGGTTCTTCGATTCCTCGATTCTTCGACTCTTCGACTTCTCAATTGATCAAAAAGCCGGGCAGAAGAAATTTGGTCAGCTACCCTAAACCGAAAATTTGCCTAACTTGGCGGAAAGACCCGGACGATGCTTCGATATGCGATGGTCCTGTTGTGCTGCGTATGCTGTGCCGGCGCGGTATTCGGCCAGTTTGCAGACGACTTCTCGGACGGCAATTTGGCTAATCCGGACTGGCAGGGCGATGCCGGCCACTTC
>JALVEF010000381.1 GCA_027031185.1 Saprospiraceae bacterium | reverse complement strand
AAGGCCATTTTAGCACAAAAACAAGGGGTGCTCAAACAGTTACAAGGCAAAGGTAGGTGCAAAAAGGGCATTTTAGCGCAAAAACAGCGGGTACCTAAACAGTTACGAATAAAACAGGTGCACCTAAACAGTTGCCAAATAGCCACTACAAAAGTAAGACATCTATCCGGCACACAGAATCCGGCGCCTCAAAATCCGTATATCTTGGTATTTTTGTCCCGCAGGCAAACCATAATGAAAACGGAACGCAAACAAAAGATCACAGCCGTTGCCGCACACCGCCAACCCGACTTGGCCGTCGTGCTGGAAAATATCCACGATGCCCACAATGTGGGCGCGGTACTCCGCACTTGCGACAGCGTAGGTGTCCAAAGTGTATTTTTGCTGAATACCGAGGATATCCCGCTCAAAAATATGGTATTGGGCAAGCGCACCTCGTCCGGCACGCGCAAGTGGCTGGATATCCGCCTTTTCCGGGACCGGGAGGCCTGCTTTGCTCATTTGCGCAAGCATTATCAATTCATCTTTGCCACGCACCTGGCCGCCGATGCCGTCTCCCTCTATGACCTGGATCTCACGCGTTCGATGGCCTTGGTTTTCGGCAACGAGCACAGCGGCATTTCGGATGAGACGCTTCGGCTGTGTGATGGCAACTTTGCCATTCCTCAGTTCGGCTTTGCCCAAAGTCTCAACATATCCGTGTCCTGCGCCGTCACGTTGTATGAGGCACTTCGACAACGGCTCCGGGCAGGTATGTACGGGCCAAATACCAAACTAACCGATGCCCAAAAGCAACAACTGGTGGACAAATTCACCGAAATTCACGAAAGCAGGTACAAGGGGCGGACGCCCCGGCAGCAGTGAGTCTCATTCCTTCGATTTCACGACCGGCCTGACCACCAGACGGCCGCCCGGGAGTTCAATACGAACCGGATACACCCCCGGCGCCAAGGCAGAAAAGTCCAGTTCCCACAGTCCGTTTTGGCGATGCAAGGCGGGCACAGCCTGACGCCGCCCTGCCCAATCATAGACGAAAACAGATACCGGCTCTGCTGCCGATTCAATGAGGAGACGACCGGTCAACGGATTGGGATATAGCCGCACGGCGGGCGCATCCGGTTGGGTGGTGCCAATGACCAGATCCACAAAAATACCCGTTATGGTCAATGAACATCCATTGTGATCGGTGACCGTCACCGAATAAAGCCCCGGTTTAAGATTCTGGGCCGGATTGGATGTTTGATTGCCGGCCTTGGCGTCCCAGGTGTACAAGTACGGCGGCACCCCACCGGACACAAACAACAGGATGCTGCCTCCCCCGTCCGGGCCGGGTGCATCCGTCACGAAAGCCGTATCCAGAGCCAACGGGGCCGGTTCGGAAATTACCAGTCCGTTTTGATAAGCCACACAGTCATTGGCATCGGTCACGGTCACGCCGTATGCTCCCGCCGGCAAATCGTACAACTTGAGCGAATCACCGGCTCCCGAACTCCAATAGTAGGTGTAAGGCGGATCGCCGCCTTGTGTCGAAACCACGAGTGCACCATCACTGCCTCCGGCGCACGATACATTCCGGATGGTGTCAGCCGACAGCTGCAGATCACCCGGCACCGCCCCTACAAAGATGGAGTCCAGGCTGACCATACAACCCGCTGCAGCGACTACCGTCACCGAGTAATAACCCGGCAACAAACCGGACTGGTCTTCCACTGTCGAGGCATTGGACCACAAAAATTGGGGATTGTCCACATCTCCGGTGACGGAGATAAATATATCCCCCCCGTCGGCACAGTTTCGATCTACCACCTCATCCACCAACACCGAAAACGAATCTACGATGCTGCCCAAAACGACAGGCTCCGGCAAACTGGCCGTACAGCCATTGGCATCCGACACCGTCACCGAATACGTGCCCGCACTCAGACTATCCGGATCCTCTTCAAACGAGAGCGTATTCCACAAATAGTGATAGGGCGGGACACCCCCTCCGGTGGTCGTAAAGATTCGCCCCTGCAGGTCGTTGAAGCAGACATTGTGCTTGATCGAGTCCAGATATACCGCCAACGGGGCCGGCTCAAGGATGGAAAAAGTGTCGGACACCAATACACAGCCGTGGGCGTCCGTGATGGTCAGGTTGTAGCTGCCCGGGCCCAGACCGGTCAACGTATCCCGTACTTGATACACGGGGGAGCCTGTGGTGGTCCCGTTGCTCCAGTGGAAGTGGTAGGGCAAAGTCCCCCCTACGCCTTCCAAAACGATGGTGCCGTCCGCCAGGCCGGCACAACTCACGTCCTGT
>JALVEF010000380.1 GCA_027031185.1 Saprospiraceae bacterium | reverse complement strand
AAAAACAGGAGCACCCAAACAGTTACTAAATTTTCTCACGTAGCGCTGCTCGCATCGAAAATTTTTGCTTCAACAGGAACAAAAATGCCTATTTTATCCCTAAAAACAGGAGCACCCAAACAGTTACAAAAACACGATTAAATGAAGCGCCACCGTCTTTGGTTTGCCGCCATAGTGCTGGCAGCCGGTTTGACCGCATCGTCCTGCAAGGACGATAAACTTTTTCAATTTTCCAAAGACTTCCCCGCTGCGACGTGGGCCTATGGGGACAGTGCGGTTTTTGACTTTGACATCGCGGACACGTCCAAAAGGTACGACTTGTGGCTCACGGTCCGCCACCGGCGGGATTATGCTTTTGAGAATCTGTATGTGAAGTTTACGACGATATTTCCGGGGCGTCAGAAGTTGCTGAAAGGCAAGGACCGCTCCGAGCAGGTGACCTCGCTCACGCTGGCGCGCAAGGACGGGTCGTGGTACGGCTCTTGTAGCGGGGAGAGGTGTGCGCACGACATCCCGATACAGACGCGGGCGTGGTTTCCGCAACCGGGGCGGTACCGCCTGGTGATCCACCAATACATGCGCACGGATTCGCTGCCGGGAATCGAGGGGCTGGACTTCGCCGTGAAGTATCACAGGGAAGACAAAAAGTGATGAGACTCCGCCCGGTGCATATCAGCTTGTGGCTTTTGGTCGTCCTGGGGCCGTTGCTGTGGGCGCCGGGATGCAGTCGTCCGGCCTACATCGGGCGGCGGCTGGCGGTGCGGTTTGATCGGGACAGTGTATTCAGCCGGGCCTTTTCGGGGCTAGCGGTACAGGACCTGGAGAGCGGGCGCTGGCTCGTGGAGGAAAATGCGGACAAATGGTTTACACCGGCTTCCAATACCAAAGTGCTGACACTCATCACAGCGCTGCACTTCTTGCCGGACAGCCTGCCGGGCTTGTGGTACGTCGCGCGGGGCGACAGCCTGTATTTTTGGGGGAGCGGCTATCCGGGCTTTTTGGATGACCGGCTTCCCTATGACTCGGTGCTGTATCATTTCCTTTCGGATAATGAAAGAGAACTTGTCTTCTGTGGGGACAACTTCCGCACCACGGCCCTGGGCACGGGTTGGGCGTGGGACGATGCGACTTATCGCTACTCGGCGGAGCGCAGTCCGTTTCCGATCTACAAAAACAGCATCCGCATCGAATACGATGCTTCGCGCCGGGATATATACGTGCCGGTCCGCGCCTTCCGGAATCAAGTGCGGTATGAGCCGGACAGCCTGTCGCTCCGGGCGGAGCGACAGGGACGCGAGCTGGTGCTCCGGGGGCGCGCTCCTATGGCGCGGGTGCTGGAAGTGCCCTTTGGGTACAGTGACAGTCTGATGGTGCACCTGCTGGCCGACACGCTGCACCGTCCGGTACACCTGGCCCGGGGATGCGGTACCGTGCCGGACACGGCGCAGGCGCTGGCGGTCATCGCCGCAGACACGGTATATGCCGTGATGATGCAGCAGAGCGACAATCTGATGGCGGAACAGCTCCTGCTCATGGCGGCACATGCGCGCACGCACGTCATGCACGAGGACAGTATCATCGGCTATATGCGGCAGTTTGTGCTCAATACGCGGGACGTCCGCTGGGTGGACGGGTCCGGCTTGTCGCGTTACAATAAATTCACGCCGCGGGAGATGGCGACGTGGATCGCCTTTTTGCTCAAAAAATACTCGCCGGAGCGGATGGCGCGCATCTTTCCGCAAGGCGGCGTGAAGGGGACGATCAAGGCGCATTATCCGCCGTACGTATTTGCCAAGACGGGTACTATGTCGGGCGTGCACTGCCTGTCGGGATTTATGACCACGCGCCGGGGCCGCCGGGTCGTTTTCAGTTTTATGCACAACAATTACTTGTCGTCGTCACGTCCCTACAAAAAGGAGATGCGCCGCTTACTGGAATGGCTGTGGGAAAAACTTTAGCAATTAAAAATTAAAAATAGTTGAATGCTTCGCGTTGAATGCTTCGCGTTGAATACTTCGTGTTGAACTGCTTTGCGTTGAACTGCTTTGCGTTGAATACTTCGTGTTGAACTGCCCCGCGCTTACTTGCCAAAATAGCGTAGCAAATGGCGTTCATCCTGCATAAAGCAAATGCGGAAAGGGACAAAGCCCAAACCTGGCAAAGCAAGTAAGTGCGGGACGTTGAATACTTCGGTTGAATACTTCGCGCATACTTGCTTTGCCGTTTTTGGGGGGCGGGCCGGTCTCCGGCTGTCACGGCCGGACAATCAGCCGGCGGGCCGGGCCGCCGGCGTGGA
>JALVEF010000379.1 GCA_027031185.1 Saprospiraceae bacterium | reverse complement strand
AAAATTGAGACGTGAGCAATTTTCTGTCATGGTAGATACTTTCGTGGAATTGTTACCGATTTTTGATGTTAGAACGCTGAGACGCCGTGGTATACGACAGAACACCTCCCACAACCGGCGCGATCAAGTATTACTGTATTTGTCTCAGGGAGCGAATCGCTTTGAGCCGCAATGTTGGCAACGACATTTTGAAGCAGGGGAAAATATCCCTTCTGATTGGAGTCATATCATCAAAGCACTATACAAAGTACGGTGCAATCTTTTTCATGGTTTAAAGGCCGCTCATTCAGAGATGGACAGTGTGATTGTCCATTCCGCCTATTTGGTTTTGTCTTACTTTCTCAGCGAAGCGAGATATTTCGAGATGTAGTACACTGTGAAAAAACGCCCAACCCCGCGTGCAGCCGACCCGCCTTTGGCGGTGGGGAAGCGGGCGCGGTTTTGGAAGTTGGGCTATACTGAAAATGTGTTGGAGTTGCAAAGACGGCGGGCGGCTGACGCCCCCGTTGGGCGTCGCAGGTATTTTTCTTGGTGGAACATTCACAATTCGGCGCAACGGCTCGGCCTGAAGGTTCCCCCAGGCGCGCGAAGGCTTTCCCCCTGCCGCAGGGTCGGCTAGCAATGGACTTTTTCACCGCGGGGTGTTTGCGGTAGGGCTGCCTTGCCCGCCGTCACGCCCGCTCGTCAGGTCGGCGGGTTCTGTGTGCAACGGGGTGTTGCCAGCAAGGGCGCAGGGCTCTCGCTCCTTGCTCACCGGCTTGCTCGTCCCGCCGCGCCGTGCGTCTGCAAGGGACTCGTCCGGTCAAGCGTCTTGCCTGCCGGGGTTCGGGTACGGTTGGGGGTGTTTCAACCGTGTCCGTGTGCCAACGGTGACGGGCTTACGTGGCAAATCAAGATGCCTTGCCCGTGAGGGTGGTCTGCATGCAGGGGCGCGTGAAGGGACGCGTTGCGGTGTCAACCGGCGCTCTTTCGGTCTGCGCCTGAGGCTGGCCGTCGCTGTTGTGCGGTTGGCGGGTGTTTTCCGTCAGGGGGGCTCCCCGCTAATCACAAGGCAACGCAGCAACGGCAAACAAGGGTGTTCCCCCACAGGCTGCGGGGTGTCCCGCGCCCAACAATGCGTGCAGTTGACCTCGCTTCGCTCGCGGGTAAGCAGGCGCGATTTTCAAATTCAGGTTGTCGTGCCAGCAAAGGTAATCGGACGTTGCCGCTCGGCAACTAACGCTCACGTTAGCCTCTTTGTGTGAGAAAACCAATGAGTATTCAAGAGATAGCAAATTGGATAGGATGGCCCGTTATCGCTGCTATTCTTGTGGCTCTTCAATGGTTTTTCATCCAGCGGACGAAGTTGCTGAAGGAAAACGTAGAGTTTCTGCGGGAGAAACTGGAAGACTGTCGGCACCAAAGCCCGGACGAATTAGCTAAACGTTTGGCGGAACGATACAAAATATTGTCGGAAGAGTTGGAGAGGCTTCAATCAGAAAAAGAAGGGAGTGTTCAAAGAGTAGAATATTTAGAAAGAGAGTTGGAGAAAACGAGAGATGAAGCAGTGCATCTGCGGTTGGAGTTGCTTAAGGTGCAGGATGTTTTAGCCGATGTTGATTTCTTGCCGCGAGATGGACGAGTGCGCTTTGACATTGCAAAAGTTCTCTTAGCATTGGCCGGGAATGTCCTTTATTTATTTGTGCGATTGTGGGAACCCCCTTTTGGCCTTGCGCCCCCTTATTGCTTAGGCGTTGTGTACCCTGGCATGCACAAAACGTACTTAGAGCTCATTGATAAGGATGGAGAGACGGTAGGGATAGTCGAAAACCACTTTGGCGATTTGGTCTACGATAGAGATTATGCCGAGACAGTGAAAGCCATATTAGATGTGGCAGGGGTTGAGCAGTGCCCTTGGGGAGCTGGAGAAGCGCAATTTACATATTCGTTGACAGACGTCTCCGTGGAGCCAATCGACGATTCGTTAGTTTTGTTGCGAGTAGATTTGCCGTTGGAAGAGAATGAGATTCTTGCAAAACTGGGATTGGAGCAAAATGGTGTGGGCTAACCGTGCGTGCAGCGGACACGGCTTCGCTGTGGGCTCGCCGTGCGGGTTGGTCGGGCAAAAATCCCTTGCCTGCCGTGGCTGTGGACGGCGCCGCCGTGCCGCTGACGCTATCGTTAGGCAACCTTTGTTTGTCTTCTCAACACAGAAAATCCGGTACAATAAAGGTGTAGAGTCCCCACGAAGCCTGAAATGATGGTGGTGCAAGATGACAGTACAACAAGTAACGATTGACGTACCGGAAAAGGTGCTTCTG
>JALVEF010000378.1 GCA_027031185.1 Saprospiraceae bacterium | reverse complement strand
TACGACCGGCTCGTTTAGCGCCCTCCTGATTACACGAGTCTGCTTGTTTGGTTTTTGTGCCCGCCGTTCCGCCAAGGCCATTGCCTTACTCTGCTTGCTTTACCTTCAACCCTGGCTCCCATTCCCCGGCACAGTTTCAGGGCAAAAGCCCGGCGGGTTTTATTCCTTAAGGCAATGGGGGGGCAAATCAAGCCTCCGCCCTCACGTTCTTCCAAAGTAACTGTTCAGGTGCTCCTGTTTTTAGCGCAAAAACAGCGGGTAGTTAAACCGTTATCAGGAAATACCGACCGAGTGGCGCGCCGCACCCGCGGCGCTACATAGGAGTGCCTGCCCCCGGCAGCACTCCCGCTGGACCGCCAGACCGCAATACCGTTATACAAAAAAAGATGGGTCGACTTAGCTTTCAAGCCGACCCAACCAAAAAATCGAACAGTCTACAAAAAAGATAAAAACCAAATGACTAATTTGCTTCTTCTCTTCCAGCGGCAAAAAAGGCCCCGTTTGAGTCGCAAACCAATGACTTGACGGTGTCAAAACAATGACATACGTCATCGTTTTGCGTTTCTCCCGCTTCTTTCCTAATGTTTGTAAATCTTCCACCCGCGCGCACCGGAACGGCCCCGTCCACACTGCTGCACATCAGATGAAGCCTTGTCATCATACCTTCTGACCAAGAAGTCAGCCGGTTAGATATGGCACAAAATTCTATTGATTTTCCACCATCTATTGGCACCAATATTGACACTTGTAGGCCGGACCGACTATGCCCAAACGCCTATCCCTCATGAGACCTGTAGCTTTCCCCCCGAGCACACACTCCTGAATGTGTTTGCCCCCTGTCGGTGCAAACAAAACAAAAAACGATTGCCGGCCGCAGCCGGCAAGTCAAATGATGACGCTATGAGAAAAGTGTTTGCTTTAGGTGTCTGGATGGTCTGGACGTATGGTCTGTTTGCCCAGGTCATCCCAATTTCCAACGGGTCTGTCCATACCTGCGACGGCATATTTACCGACTCGGGCGGAGATACCGGCGACTACGGGCCAAACGAGAATTATCACTTTACGATCTGTCCCGGCACACAGGGTGGCAACATACGCCTGGATTTTGAAGAAGCTAAGTTTCGCCCGGGCGATGTCTTGTGTTTTTATGACGGCACATCTGACAACGAGCCCCTGATCGCTTGTTCTACCAATTTCGCGGGGCAGCAGTTCTCCGTTCAGGCTACCGGCCAAAGCGGTTGTATCACCACTGTATTCGTATCCAACGCCTATCAGGAAGAAGCCGGATGGAAGGCCCAAATCTCATGCGCCCCAATCTGTCAGGAAATCCAGGCCCGGGTCTCCGGCACCATACCGGGTGCCCAGGACGGCTATATAGATATTTGTGCCGGCGAGCAGGTAGAATTTACTGCTTCTGCCCTGTTTCCCAATAACAATCAATATTATACCCAGTCCGTGGCAGACTGTAGTTTTGCCTGGGACTTCGGCGATGGCGAGACGGCTACCGGACAAAATGTGACACACACGTTTGCCCAGGCGGGTGGCTTTCCCGTCCAACTCATCGTCACCGATCACAACGGCTGTTCCAGTCAAAACAGCATCAACCTTTATGTCCGTGTGGCTTCCAAGCCCGTCCTCAGCACCGATGTCTTGCCGCCGCTCTGCGCCGGCAAGACCATTCAGCTGACGGCCGGCACCGAAAACGCCGATGTCATCATCCAACAGGACGGTGGCGAAATATCCATGGTCAAGTCGCATTCCGACTCTTTGGCCCTGCCGGACGGGACAGGCGCATCTTATGTCTCCTCGGTCTATTATGATGAGTTTAATCCCAATCAAACACTCCAAAATGCTTCCGATCTCAAACGGATATTCGTCAATATGGAGCATTCCTGGATGCGCGACCTGGAGATTTCCATCACCTGCCCCAGTGGCAAGAGCATCATTCTGAATCACCATCCGGGCAACACCGGCGGCGAGGTATTCCTCGGCGAACCCAACGAACTGGACGAGGCTTTGCCGACGCCTATTCCCGGTGTCGGCTATGAATACAACTGGACGTCCACGGCAACCAATCCCAACTGGATTGACTATGCCAATCAATACCTGCCCGGTACACTTCCGGCCGGCGACTACCAACCTTATGAGCCATTCACAAATCTGGTCGGATGCCCGCTCAACGGGGAGTGGCAAATCGAAGTCAAGGACCTGTGGGCGAGTGACAACGGCTTCATCTTTGCCTGGGGCCTGGAGTTTGACCCGTCTCTCTATGCCCAAGGAGAGAGTTTCCAACCCGAAATCACC
>JALVEF010000377.1 GCA_027031185.1 Saprospiraceae bacterium | reverse complement strand
CTCGCTGCCGCGCAGAACAGCGCGTACAAGCAATTGATCACCCACGTAGCGTTCCAATGCGCCGAGCGCCTGCGTCGGATTCTCATGTGCAAACACCTCGTCTACCAGCATCCGCACATCGTCCCTGGCGTCTACTGGACTCTCGTAGTCGCCGTCCATCTTCAGGCGCACCACATCCTGCTCTTTGGCACTCCACGAAACCAGCTTGTTGATGGCTCTATCGATCACAGACGGACGAGCCACCATCATGCCCAGCATCTCCTCCTGCGTGTAACCCAGCCATTCTAGCTCACTGTACACACGTAGTCTGGAGTACAGGGTGGAGCGAGAGATGCCGATGGAGTCCAACACATCCGCCACGAAATCCCCCCAACGGGGATACATGGGTTCGTAGCTGCCCGGATACGTAATGTCCAGGTAGCGACCAGAGCGCCAGATGCGCCAGACACGGAACAGGGCTCGTTCCCTCATATAGTTGCCAGCGGAGTACTCAGAAATCACCTGCTCGATTTCTTGAGCTACATCCGAGGCTTCCGCTGGCACATCGACCACCTGCGCCACAACGGGAACATCACTCACTGTTCAGCTCCTTCTTGAGCTGCGCCAACGCCTCGGCACGGTCGCCACCCCTGGACACGGCAGCCGCCATCGTGTACAACTTCTTCATTACTTCGGTTCCCTCGTTGGTGTTCGGAATGTCCACAAAGCGCATCCCGATAGCGTCCTCCAGCTCTTTAGAGTCATAGCGGATACCAGCATCCTTGAGCTTGCGAGCAGTCACCACAGCGTGTTTGTTCTTGGCAACCGACTCCAGAGAATCGGTATCCCGCTCTGGATCGTCACCAGTAGACACCAGGACCAGTTGTCGTAGCGCATACTTGCGAGCGCCAGTCGCCGCCTTGTACGCCCCTTTGTCCTGCGAGTCGGCGCCCTGAGCGATGACCTGAATGTCCACGAACTCCCCGGTGTCGGCGTCAACCAGGGTGTACGTGTACTTGATGGTGATCACGCTCCCTTTGTTGTCAATCACCTCAGCGCTCGATGGGAAGAACACCAGCCCCAGGTCCGCCATGCGGGGGCGCAGCGCATCCAACAGATCTTCCTCGGTAACATAGCTGTAGTTATGGTACGTATTGACGCCACGCTTCTGGACATACCCAACCTCATCCACCAGCTTTACCCACTTCTCGTATAGAGACATCTATCCCTCCTCTTGTTCGGTTTCTTCTCGAAAACCAACGATTCGCACTTCACCGATATGGTCACCGATCTCCTCGGAAAAGAGATACAGCTTTCCTCCGAGAATCTCTTCCTCCCACCACTCCACCTCTTCCGAATCCCACTTGTCATACATCAGATCTTCGTCGTACTCCAACACGGCGACAATGTGTATCTTCGTCATCACTCCTCCTAGTAATCGTTGAGATCCACGGTCACGAGGTCGATGTCACTGAGGCGCCCGACCGTCATATCGAAATGGAGCCAGAACCCCTTCCCGACGGGGCCGTTTCGCTGTTTCAGCACCTGCGTGAAAAACAGCTCCTCTGTGACAACCAGCTCTGCGCTCGAACCAGGAACATTCTCCCCGATGGGGAAATACCTCGCTGGGCGCATGAGCCCCAGCACCACGTCTGCGGTCTCCTCGATGGCGCCAGTCTCCTTTCCACTAGAGAGATCTGGTGCCGGAATAGCTTTGCTGTCTACGTCTCGTCCTGCTTGAGAAGCCAGTATCACAGGCGTGTTGTAGACAAGCGCCATATCCTTGAGAGAAGACACAATCTCCGCTAGATCCAGCCGACGATCTCTCGTTGAGCGATCTAGCTTCATTAACTGTAAATAGTCGAAACACAACAGAGAGGGACGAAACTGGTACTTATCCACGGCGTAGTCGACGCTGTCCCACACAGACTGGAGCGTGATGCGGGGGCGCTTGCGACCCGCTGCGGACGAGTGTCCCATGTAGAAGATGGGCGCTTTGTCGTATGCCATGTCTACCCCATCGTGCACGGCGTCCCAGTCTTCCACCTGTCCACTGTATATCAGAGACGAATCGATCCCTGTGTGGTACGATACATCACGTACATACAAGGACTCGATGTCGGTCTCGAACGACACGAAGATCGGAGGCCCAAACGTGTTCCGGTCCTGCACTATCTTATAATGAAACGCTGCGGTGCGTGCCAGGTGTAGCAGCATTTGGGTCTTCCCATTGGACGGACGAGCCAGCACCACAACCAGGTCGCCGGGCTTCAACCCATTGAGATAGTTGTCGAGACTGCTCACCCCGAATGACGCCTGAGTGCCAGAGGAC
>JALVEF010000376.1 GCA_027031185.1 Saprospiraceae bacterium | reverse complement strand
GTCGGCCAATATCTGCGTGGGGTGGTATTCATTAGTCAGGCCGTTCCAGACGGGGACGCCGGCGAAGGCGGCCAATTCTTCTACCGTCTTCTGGGCGAAGCCTCGATATTGGATACCGTCGTACATACGCCCTAGCACACGCGCCGTGTCCTTCATTGTCTCCTTGGCGCCGATATGGCTACCCGTGGGGCCGAGGTAAGTGACATTGGCGCCCTGGTCATGGGCCGCCACTTCGAAGGCGCATCGCGTACGCGTGGAGGCCTTCTCAAAGATCAGGGCGATGTTTTTGTTTTTGAGACGCTGCTGCTCGGTGCCGCAGTACTTGGCGCGTTTGAGATCTTGGGAAAGGTCGATCAAGAAGCGGATTTCTTCCGGCGAAAAGTCAAGCAGTTTGACAAAGCTCCGGTTGCGAAGGTTAAAAGCCATGTGTTGAGCGATTTAAGGATTGACAATCTGAGTCCCGGCGCCCGGTTGGTTGAGCCGCGCAAAGTTAGTGATTATCGCTTTGTGGCCGCCGTTGCTGACAAACGAAACAGCCGCTTGTATTTTGGGCAGCATATTGCCTTCGCCAAAGGCCCCCCGGGAGATGAATGCCCGGGCTTCAGCGGGTGTCAATTGTTCGATCACTTCCTGCTCCGGCTTGCCGAAATTAAGATAGACAGCCGGCACATCGGTGAGGATATAGAGTTCGTCCGCACCGATGGCGGAAGCCAGGAGCGCCGAGGCAGCGTCTTTATCAATGACGGCTTCCACTCCGTGGCAGATGCCGCTGTCGTCCCGGTACACCGGCACGCCGCCCCCACCGGCTGTGACGACAATGGTGTTTTGGTTGAGAAGCCGGCGCACGATTCCGGCAGACGGGATTTCCACAGGTCGCGGCGAGGGGACGACGCGGCGCCAGGCCCCCTGCTTTTTGGGGCTTGGTTTGAAGGTCCATCCCTTTTCAGCAGTAAGCCGGTCGGCCATTTCCCTGTCATACAGACGCCCGACACGCTTGGTTGGATTTTGGAAGGCCGGATCCTGTTTGTCCACGATGATTTCGGTGACCAGCGGGACGACCTGCCTGTCTGCATCCTCCGATAAAAGCAAGTTGCGCAGTGTACAGGTGATCATATAGCCGATGGAGCCCTGCGTTTCGGCGACACAGACATCAAGCGGCAGTGGCGGGATATCATAAGCCTTTGCTCCGGCATCTTGTTGCATGAGCAAGTTGCCCACCTGAGGACCATTGCCGTGTGTAATGGCCAGCCGGTCGCCCCGGCGGATAAAAGGGATAAGATTGCGCAGTGCCTGCGCGAGGTTTTGCTGTTGTTCGTGTGCCGTACCGCGTTGGTTGCTTTGCAGAATCGCATTTCCTCCCAGAGCGACGACGATGGTTTTAGACATAATTTGCTGTTGATTGAGTCCTCGGGCATAGTGCACCATTTGGCACCGGCATGCCGTGGTGTCCCGTCGGGATTCTTGATTACGCACAATCGGCCCATCGGTTTACCCGGCGGGCCGCAAATATCGGAAAAAGCATTGTAAATCAAGAAGCGCTGCCCCGCCCGGCTACACCAAACCGCCCGGCCGACCTCGCCGGCGGCAAGGCCGGCGGCAAACTCTCTCTTTCACGTTGCGCGGGAGATCATCCCAATAGCATACCGGCGAGCGTGGCGCTGAGCAAAGACGCCAGGGAGCCACCGATGAGCGCCCGGATGCCGAACTCCGCCAAGGTCTTGCGCTGGCCTGGCGCCAGGGAGCCGATGCCGCCGATTTGGATGCCGATGGAGGCAAAATTGGCGAAGCCACACAGCATGTACGTGGCCATAATGACGGACTTGTTGTACATCAGATGGGGCGCGTGCGCCACTTTTTTCAGGTCGGCCAATTGGATATAACCGACAAATTCGCTGGCCACCAGCTTGATGCCCAGGAGCTGGCCCATTAATGCCATATCCTCTTTGGCCACGCCGATAATCCACATGAGCGGGGCGAAGATGTAGCCCAGGATCATCTCCAGCGACAGCTTGTCATAATGGGTGTGTCCCGCGATAAAGGAATTGAGACCGGACACGTCGCCAATCCAGCCCAGGATGCCGTTGAACATAGCGATGAAGGCGATAAAGACGAGCAGCATCGCCGCCACATTCGCCGCCAGGCGAAGCCCTTCTCCCGTTCCCGTCGCGATGGCATCGAGCACATTGTTGCCGATTTTGTCTGCCGAGACGTGGACGTCCGTATTGATGGCTTCCGTCTCGGGGTACAGCATTTTGGATACCACGATGGCGCCCGGTGCCGCCATCACGGAGGCTGCCAGCAGGTGTTTGGCAA
>JALVEF010000375.1 GCA_027031185.1 Saprospiraceae bacterium | reverse complement strand
TCGCGCCTGCCTTTGGTAAAATTTTCTCACGTAGCGCTGCTACGCATCGAAAATTTTACCTTCGGCATCCACGAAAATGCCTATTTTATCCCTAAAAACAGGAGCACCTAAACAGTTACACCTAACCTATAAAAAGTGTGAAAATGAACTCCCCAAGGAATCTACTGATGCCGGTTGTACTGGCCGTGTTGTTATTGATGTCTTGTCACCGGGAAAGTCTGCCGAAGCCGGCGGATGTGACGGTGCGATTTGAGACAGTGGTGCAGGGCGATCCGGTGGTATTGAATCAGATCAAGTATCCCACGCAGGCGGGTCACCGGTTTAGTCTGCTGAACTTGAAGTACTATTTGACGCATATCAGTTTGGTGGCGGATGATGATAGCCGGGTGGAGCTGGCCAAAGTGCATTTGGCGGATATCCATGATACGACGAGTCTGAGTCTGACGGCATTTAGTGTGCCGTCCGGTCACTACAAGGGATTGGAGTTTACTTTTGGGATACCGAAGATGCAAAATCTGGTGGATTTTCTGGATAATACGCTGGCCAATCAGAATATGCTGTGGCCCGCGCAGCTCGGCCCCGGTGCCTACCACTATATGAAGTGCGAGGGGCAGTTTGATTCTTTGGATACCGGCGTGATACTGGGTTATGCGTTTCATTTGGGGCCCAGTATGGGCGGGGACTATTCGTTTGATGTCAGGCGTGACATAGACTTGACGATAGACGGACAGGCGCGTGAACTTAGCATTGTGATGGATGTTTACAATTGGTTCCACGACCCGAATACTTATGACTTTGCGGAGTGGTTGACGGGGATCATGAATAAGCCGACGGTACAGGCGATAGCGAAAGAGAACGGGTATAATGTCTTTTCGGTCACGGTGGACTGATTGCCCTGCCTTGCCGCTATGGGCATAGCGGCAAGTATTTCAAGCAGGTAACTGTTTAGGTGCCTGCTGTTTTTGCGCAAAAAACAGGAGCATCTAAACAGTTACTAAAGCGGTAAGCGTGAAGAGACTCGGTTTTATCGTGTGGTTAATGGTATTTGCAGTCGCGGGCTGCAAAAAGGATAAGCCGGTGCCGCCGCCGCAAGCGCCTTACGAACCGACGCCGGTCAGTTTTGACTTGCCGGTATATTTTCCCCAATTGCCTATTCCCGCGGATAATCCACCGACGGAGGAGGGCATTGCGCTGGGGCGAAAACTCTTTTATGATACGCGGCTGTCGGGCGACAACAGCCAGTCGTGTGCGAGTTGTCATATACAGGCTTTCGGCTTTTCGGATACGGTGACTTTCTCTATCGGGATAGACGGACTGCCGGGCAAGCGCAACGCGATGCCGATCATCAATGTGGGGTGGATGGACCGGCTCTTTTGGGACGGGCGGGCGACGCGTCCGGCGCACCAGGCGACGTTTCCGGTGGCGGATCCGCTGGAGATGCATGCGGACTGGGATGACGTGGTGTCCAAGCTCCAGGCCGATGCGGATTATGAGGAGATGTTTCGGAAGGCTTTCCGGACGGCGGGGATCACCAAGGACCGGGTGGTGAAGGCCATTGAGCAGTTTGAGTTGACGATGTTGTCTTACCATTCCAAGACGGACAGTGTGACGATGCCGGGCAGTGGGGTATTCTATACTGATTTGGAGCAGGAGGGTTTTGACTTGTTTTATTCGGAGCGTGCGGACTGTTTTCACTGCCACAGCGGGATTTTGTTTACGGACAATTTGTTTCACAACAACGGTCTGGACAGTGTGCATGATGCGGACAAGGGTTTATACAATGTGACGCATGACGATGCGGATATCGGCAAGTTTAAGACGCCTACGCTGCGCAATATTGAGTTTACGGCACCGTATATGCACGACGGGCGATTCAAGACATTGGACGAGGTGCTGGATTTTTATGCGTCAGGTGTGCAGGTTTCGCCGACGCTGGATCCGTTGATGAGTCACCAGGGGGGCATTCAGCTGGATGCACATGAGAAAGAGGCGCTTAAGGCATTTTTGCTTACCTTGTCGGACCGGCATTTCCTGGAGAATCCCGATTTTGCCAAGCCGGATTGAGTTTGGGTGAATTCCCAGTGGAGGCCACGCTATAAGCACCAAGCGGAGGGCTGGCCGTATTGGTGCCCGCCCGGCTTTTTGGTGGAATTGAGGAATTGAAGAATTGAGGAATCGAAGACTGAAGAATCGAGGGTTTGACAGACCGGAATTTTAGGATTGAATTGGTTTTGGTGCATAATAAAATTGTCAGAGCCGCGATGAAAAACTAAAATATCCGGTTTTTTACCCCGAAAATGTGCCGGCGGATGGGGCTA
>JALVEF010000374.1 GCA_027031185.1 Saprospiraceae bacterium | reverse complement strand
GGGGAGGTTCTGATCCGGCGCCGACGGTGAGTCTGTCCACGCCGTCCAACACGGTCACGGGGCCGTTTGTGGTGACGGCCACGTTTAGTGAGCCGGTCACAGGGCTTACGGCTTCGGACTTTATCGCTTCTAACGGAAGCCTATCGGGCTTTTCCGGATCGGGCACAACGTATAGTTTTACGGTGACACCGGTGTCGGCGGGTACGGTGACGGTCCAATTGCCTGCGGGGCAGGCAATGGATTCGGCCGGCCAGGGCAATTTGGCTTCCAATACGTTGATCGTCACGTATTCGCCCGCTACGGGCGGACAGGACATTGATCTTTCGCTGGATCTGACCGTCAATCCTGCCTCGGTGGATTTGTATGGTACAGCCACCTTTGTGCTGACGATGACGAATGCGGGGCCGGCCACTGCCCACAATGTCAAGGTGGATTTCAAACTGCCACAGGGCTTTGGCTTGATATCCTCGAATCCATCAGCCGGTGTCTATAACTCGTGGTTGGGTAAATGGGATTTGCCGCAACTAGCCGCCGGTGCATCTGAGACGGTGACAGTTATTGCCGGTGTCAATACCTCGCCGCCGCCGCCGTTTTATGCGCAGGTGACGGCAGCGGATGAAAATGATGCGGACTCTCAACCCAACAACAACCCGGGCCCGGTGCCTTCCGAAGACGATGAGGCGGCCGTGACCGTCGGGATCAACGATCCGACGCCCACCTCGCCAGCGGTCACGCTGGCAACCTCTTCTAATTCCGTCACGGGACCGTTTGTAGTGACGGCCACGTTTACGCAGGCTGTCAGCGGCTTGACGGCATCGGATTTTGTCGTCACCAATGGTACGGCTTCGGGGTTGACCGGTAGTGGAACTTTTTATCAGGTGACCATTACGCCGACGACGGCCGGCAGTGTTACCGTGCAGTTGCCGGCAGGTGTGGCTACGGATACACAAACAGGGGCAGGTAATACGGCTTCCAATACGCTGACGGTGCAATATGCCCCCGGGGGCGAGACGGGCACGTATTGTGAGCCCATCGCTACACCGTGGCACGAGTGGATTGCGCGCGTGCAGTTTGGCAGCATTGACAATTATTCAGCCAAGGAAATGTATGGCGATTTTACGGATCAGACCACCGATGTGGCCAAGGGGACAAGTCAGCAGATTCGCATCCGGCTGGGGCATGGCTACTGGATATACGATGAGTACTACCGGGTGTGGATAGACTTCAATCAAGACAACGACTTCAACGATCCGGGCGAGCTGGTGCTGGACAAGTTTGTGGCGGCCATTCCCAATGGGCAAAATCCTCCGGATGTGGTGGAAATGATTCAGATACCGGCCGATGCGCTGTCGGGCAAAACCCGGATGCGTGTGGCCTTGCACCGCGATACGGCGCCTATGCCGTGTACCGCGGGTGGCTTTGGTGAGTTTGAGGACTATTCGGTCAATATTACGGACGGCGGGTCGCCGCCACCGCCGCCCGGCACATACTGTGCGAGTGCTTCGACGCCGTGGCATGAGTGGATCGCCCACGTGCGGGTCGGTACGATAGACAAATATTCTCAAAAAGAGGGATACGCCGACTTTACGAACTTGTCCACCGACTTACCGATCGGACAGATGACACCTATCACCATTGACCTGGGGCATGGGTACTGGATATATGACGAATACTACCGCGTGTGGGTGGACTTGAATCAGGATGGCGACTTTGCCGATGCCGGTGAGCTGGTATTCAGCAAGTATGTCCCGGCAGTTCCGAACGGCACCAATCCGGCTCCTGTCATCGGCCAGCTCAACATTCCGGCCTCGGCGCTGCCCGGGCAGACGCGGATGCGGGTGAGTTTGCACCGGGACAGTTACGGGACACCCTGTGATCAGCAGGGTTTTGGCGAGGTAGAGGATTACAGTGTCGTATTGACGGATGGCCAAGGAGGGGGTGGCGGTGGCACCTATTGCGAGCCATACGCGACGCCGTGGCACGAGTGGATAGCCCGCTTTCGCTTGGCTGACTTGGATCATGCTTCCGTGAAAGAGGGCTATGGCGACTTTACCAACTTACCGCCCGCCCATGTGCAGCAGGGTGCGAATGTAAGTTTTACCATTGATTTGGGCTTTGGGTACTGGATATATGATGAGCGGTACAAGATCTGGGTGGATCTGAATCAGGACGGGGACTTTGCGGATGCCGGCGAGGAGCTGTTTTCGCTTCAGGTGCCCGCCGTCCCCAACGGTACTGCACCGGCGCCGGTGCATGGCACGATCACCATTCCGGCTTCGGCTCAGGCGGGTATGACGCGGCTCCGCGTAGCGGTGCACCGGGGACTGGCTGACTTTGGTCCTTGTACGACAGGGGGGAATGGTGAGTTTGAAGACTATGCGCTCTACATAAATGGTGCAGGTGGTTTGATTAAGGCGCCGCTGTTCGTCAGTTTTGACGCCAATCCCAAATCCGGTGGTGTGCATACAGAGTGGACGGTATCGCGTGCCGGCGGGACGGCGTATTTTGTCGTAGAGCGTGCCCATGGAACGGACTTTCAAGCAATCGGCCAGCTTGCTTATGACAAGGATGGCCATTATCACTTTACCGACATAGCGCCTGCCCCCGGTATCAATTATTACAGGCTGAAATGTGTGCAGTCGGATGGTAAAGAGGTGTATTCAGGCGTCGTGCCGGTGGATTTCCGATCGGCCCGGCGGCATGGGGAAGTAGGCCTGTTTCCGACGTATTCCACGGGTATTTTTCACCTGAATCTTTCGGCGCTGGCCGGTATGAAGGCGGGCATCAAATTGACGGATGCCCAAGGGCGCATTTTCAAGTCCTGGAGCTATGAACAAGTGCCGGCGGGTGTTCTGGACTTTTATGTGGATCACTTTACGCCGGGGCTGTACTTTGTGCGAATTGAGGCTGCCAACGGAGCGACGGTGGTGAGGCGGCTGATTCTGCACCAGTGATTGATAAGTACACGTCAGCTCTTTTTGGGCTTTGACGGTATGATGTGGCGGAGATAGACGGACGGCGTCCGTCTATCTCCGCCACGTTTTTAGGATTAAGCTGTCCGTTTGCGTGGATGATGCCCCGGGAATGCGCAGGGATAAATTCCAACAATCCGGAATTTAATCATGCAATTTGGGGGGAAGATTGGCGTTGGAATGGCGATCAAAAAAACCAATGCATGCGATTTGCTTTATTCCTGCTTTTGTCACTGTGCCTGTACTCCTGTGAAGAAGAGTTTATCCCGGATGCGGGTGACAGCGGGCAGGACCTGGTAGTGGAGGGTTATATTGAGGCGGGGGAGGATGCGCTGCCGCCCTATGTTTTTCTGACGCGTTCGTTGCCGTTTTTCAACTCTTTGGACAGCAATGCGCTTGCGCAGTACTATGTCCACGGTGCCGAGGTGCGGGTCACGCACAATGGTACGATCTATCCGTTGACTGAGTTGTGTCTGTCCCAACTGTCGCCGGCCCAACAAGAGCAGCTGGCGTCTTTGCTGGGTTTTGATCCGGACTCGCTGCAGACGGATATTTGTGTCTATTTGGATTTGAGCGGCCAGCTGAAAGGCGAGGCGGAGCAGACGTATGAATTGAATGTCCAGGCAGACGGCAAGACCTATCATGCGGTCACTACGATACCGAGGCTGGAGCCGATTGATTCTTTTTATTTCAAGCAGATGCCGGATCCGCGGTTGGCGGAATACCGCGACTTGCGCGTTTTCGTGACCGACTCGGCAGACCAAAAAGATTACTGGCGCTATCTGACCAGTGTCAACGGGCGGCCTTATACGGGGGCGCAATTTGCTTCTTTTGACGACAGCTTTGGTAGCGGGCAGACGATCGAGTCACCCCTGCCCAAAGGGGAGGAAGCGGACGACCCCACGGATCCGCTCTATTTCGGTCTGTATCACGTGGGAGATACGGTTTCGGTCAAGTGGATGAGTATTGATTCGACCACGTATCAATTTTGGCGGACGGTGGAGTTTAGCCGGGTACAGGGACCGTTTTCGTCTTATGTGCGGGTGGCAGGTAATGTAAGCGATGCGCTGGGCATTTGGGGAGGCTACCATGTGCAAATTATCCGGGCGGTGGTGCAATAAAAACGAGGTGTATGATGCGATGGAGTGTGCTGTTTTGGATGGGTATTATGCTGCTGTCCTGCCACCTGACAGGGCAGGACAAGGGCCGGGCCGGGATGCCGCCGACCGGCAATGAGGCGGACAGCGCCGTGCTTCGGCTCTCGGATGCCGAATGGCAAAAGCGATTGGATCCGCAGGCCTACCGGGTATTACGACAAAAGGCGACAGAGCGACCGTTTACGGGCAAGTACTGGGACATGAAGGAGCCGGGAAAGTACTATTGCGCCGGCTGTGGGCGTCTGTTGTTTGTTTCGGATGATAAGTTTACTTCGGGCTGCGGCTGGCCCAGCTTCTCCCGTGTGGTGGATAGCGGGCGCGTGCGTCTGGTACCGGATCACAGCTACGGGATGAATCGCACGGAGGTGGTTTGTGCGTATTGTGGCGGCCATCTCGGCCACGTATTTGATGACGGACCACCGCCGACGGGGCTTCGGTATTGTATCAATTCGGCAGCCTTGGTGTTTGAGCCTGAAACCGAGAAAGAATGAGGCACTTTTGCTATATCTTGGGCTTGCTGGTCCTTTTTGGGCCCGTGAGGGCCCAAACCTATACCTTGAGCGGATACATACGGGATGCCAATAGTGGGGAGAGCCTGATAGGCGCCACGGTGTATGACAAGGGCAACCCGCTCCGCGGGACAGTGAGCAACGCGTATGGATTTTACTCGTTGAGTTTGCCGGCAGGTACGTACACGATTGTATTTTCCTATACGGGCTATCGCCAGCGGGAGGAGATGGTGCAATTGGACGCGGACAAAAATTTGGATGTATCACTGACGGAGGGAGTTGAGATTAAGGAGGTGATCGTCAAGTCCGAGCGGGATGATAAGAATGTGCGCAGTACCCAAATGGGCACGGTCAAGCTTAGTACCGAGCGCATCAAGGCTATTCCGGCGCTGATGGGGGAGGTGGATGTGCTGAAGAGTATTCAGTTGTTGCCCGGCGTGTTGTCTTCGACGGAGGGCAGCTCCGGCTTTTATGTGCGCGGTGGCGGTCCGGACCAAAACCTGATCTTGCTGGATGAGGCTGTCGTCTATAATTCCGGTCACATGCTGGGATTTTTCTCGGTGTTTAATGCGGATGCCATCAAGCATACGACTTTGATCAAGGGCAATATGCCGGCGCGCTACGGAGGACGGCTCTCGTCGGTGGTGGATATCCAAATGAAAGACGGCAACTCTCATCATTACGCGGTCACGGGCGGCGTTGGGACGGTATCCTCGCGGCTGACCGTGGAGGGGCCGATTCGCAGGGATGTGTCGTCCTTTCTCATTACCGGCCGGCGGACCTATCTGTTTGACCTGATCCAACCGGTGTTGCGCAAGACAGACTTTGCCGGCACCAACTATTACTTTTATGACCTGAATATGAAGGTCAACTATAAGTTTTCGTCCAGGGACAAAGTGTATGCAAGTGGCTATTTTGGGCGTGATGTCCTGAAGTTCAAAAACGGTGCCCGGGATTTTGGTGTGCACATGCCTTACGGCAATGCCACGGCGACACTTCGCTGGAATCACCTGTTTTCTGATAAGCTATTTGTCAACACTTCGCTGATTTATAATGACTACAACTTTACGGTGACCGGCAATCAGGACAAATTTGAGCTCAAGGTCTTTTCCGGTGTACGGGACTGGGGCTCGAAAGTGGACTTTGACTGGTTTCCGACCTACCGGCATCGCGTGCAGTTTGGGGCGCAATACACCTGGCACCGCTTCAGGCCCAATGCCGCCGAGGTGTCGGACGGCGAGAATATCTATACCAACGGACTAAAACCCAAGTATGCCCACGATCTGTCGGTTTATCTGTCCGATGAGATCAAACTCAACGAGCACTTTTCGTTTCAACCCGGATTGCGTGCGGACTATTATGCTTTTGCAGGGCCGTATCATTCGGCGCTGACAGGTCGGGATTATGGTCTTTTTCAGGTGGTCAGGCCCTTTTATGGTCTGGAGCCGCGTCTCGGGGCCAAGTATGCTTTGAGTGCGGATGCTTCGATAAAGTTTGGCGTGGGCTACAATCGCCAGTTTGTCCATCTGGTATCCGCCTCCAACAATTCGCTGCCTGCCGATGTGTGGGTCACTTCTTCGGAACAGGTCAATCCGCAGCGGGGCATCCAGACGTCGCTGGGCTTTTTCAAGAACTTTGCGGATAATAAGTACGAGTCGTCCGTGGAGGTCTATCACAAGTACTTGTGGGATCAGATAGACTACCCCGAATATTACACCGAGGATCCGGCCCGTGATGTGGAGGACAACTTTATCTACGGAGAGGGCCGCTCCTATGGCATTGAGCTTTTTGTGAAGAAACGCAAAGGTCAGCTTACCGGCTGGGTCGGCTACACCTTGTCCAAAACGGACCGCATCTTTGACGGGATCAAAGGCGTGTTTTTTCCGACGACGTATGACAGGCGTCACGACTTGTCACTGGTGGCCAATTACAAACTCAACCGCAAGTGGTCATTTGGCGGGGTCTTTGTCTATGGCTCGGGCCGTGCCTACACGCCTTTGGAGAATATTTACATCATTGAGGGCAAGCCGGTGATAAAATATGGGCTTCGCAACAGTGCACGCATTGATCCATACCACCGTTTTGATTTGTCTGCCACGTTTACCCCGCATCCCGGAAAGGACAAACGATTCCAGTCATCGTGGAATTTCTCGGTTTACAATGTATATAACCGCCACAATCCGTTTTTTATTTACTACGACATCCATTCCGATTTGGGCAAGGGCGCCGCAAATGCCCGTGCCGTCAAGGTGTCTATTTTTCCCATTATACCGTCCATCACGTGGAATTTTAAATGGCGGTAATTGTTTAGGTACCCGCTGTTTTTGCGCAAAATGCCCTTGTGGCGTTATGAGTTATGTCTATTTTATCCCTAAAAACAGGAGCGCCCAAACAGTTACTGTTAGGTCGTACCGGGAACGGCAATTTCTCTATCTTTGGCGAAAAAAGATGCGCAAATTTATTGTTGCGGGAAACTGGAAGATGCATACGACGGTCACGTCCGGCCGTCGCTTGGCAGGAGCCGTTGTGGAAGCGGTCAAAGTGCCGAAAGGGATGCAAGTGATTTTTGCGCCGCCGGCCACCCACCTGACGGCGATTCAGAAAGTGGTCAAGGGAAAGAAGCGCTTTGCCTGTGCGGCCCAGAATATTCATCAGGCCGAGAGCGGCGCCTATACGGGCGAGATTTCGGCCGCTATGGTGGCGGATACGGGCGCATCGCACGTGCTGATCGGTCACTCGGAGCGCCGGCAGTATTTCAAGGAGACCAATGCGATTCTGAATGCCAAGGTGCAGCGGGCACTAGACCACGGCCTTAAGGTGATTTTTTGTTGTGGCGAACCGCTGTCTGTCCGGGAGAAGGGACGGCATTTCAGCTATGTCATCCGGCAGCTGACGGCGACCGTGTTGAAACTGGATCCGAAAGCTTTCAAGCGCATCGTCATAGCCTATGAGCCGATTTGGGCCATCGGGACCGGCCAGACGGCCTCGCCGGAACAAGCGCAGGATATGCATTATGCCATCCGCGATGCCGTGCGCCGCCGGTTGGGCGACAAGGCGGCGGATCGCGTGTCTATTCTCTACGGCGGCAGCGTCAAGCCGGCCAATGCGGAGGAGATTTTCAAACAGCCGGACGTGGACGGCGGTCTGGTCGGGGGCGCATCACTGCGCGCCGGAGACTTCATCGAATTGATACGAATAGCCGCCGACCTGGATAAACGGCGTTAATGGTGCGCATCCTTTAGGGATGCGCGCGATTTTTCTTTCAGCATTTTGAGCAGCTCTTCTTCGCTCTTGCCGAGGGCCTGCAAGGCAGCGGGTACCTGGCGGGCGATCGCGGCGTCGGGGTACTTGTCGAGAACGGCCTGATAGGCCTGCCGTGCGCGATCTATTTGTTTGAGATTATTGTCCAATACAAAAGCCTTGGCAAACAGGGCCTTGGCGCCGATGTCGCGGTGTGCGCCAAAGCGCTGTTCGAGTCGGTCGTAAATGGCGATGGCTTTGTCGAAGTCGCCCGTATTGCGCGCGACGTCGGCGGCCTGGAAACCGTATTTGGCGGCGCGGGCGGTATCCCGGGCTGTCTCAATCCATTGGGATGCGGTTTGGATGTATTGGCCGGCGACCGTCCGGCGGATGTGACCGGCGGAGTCGAGTAGTTGTTTGTCAAGTGATTCCAGTTGAGCCCGCAAATCGGGCTTGTGCTCCGGCTGAGAGCAGGCGATCAGTCCCGGGAAAACAAAGAGGAAGAGCAGTGCGGCGGGTGCCGGAATTGTCATGGAGCCAGTCTTTGAATAGTCCATTGTCTGTCTTCGTTTTTGGTGTACAAAAACCTGTCATGGAGGCGATGTTCGCCTCCTTGCCAAAATTCGATGCTGTCGGGAATGATGCGATAACCGCCCCAGTAGTCGGGGATGGGGATTTGGCGGTCTTTGAATTTGCGCATCATCTCGGCCCACTTCATTTCGAGTACTTTGCGGGATGAGATGACGCTGCTCTGAATGGAGACCCAGGCGCCGAGTTGGGAGCCGCGCGGGCGGCTCATGAAGTACTTGAGCGAGTCGGCGTGGGATACCTTCTCGGCTACGCCGGTGACCTTGACCTGACGCTCCAAACCCAGCCAGGCAAAAAGCATCGCTACGTGTGGATTTTCGGATATTTCACGCGCCTTGCGGCTCCGGTAGTTGGTGTAAAAGACAAAGCCCGATGCATCAAAGTACTTGAGCAGGACGGTGCGTGCACTCGGCCTGCCGAAACGGTCGGCAGTGGCCAGCGTGAAAGCGTTGGGCTCGGTGATGCCGGCTTCCAGGGCTTGTTTGAACCAGGTCTCAAATTGGACGAAGGGGTCGGCATTCAGATCCCGCCGGCGCAAACCACCTTTGGTATAATTGCGTCTGAATGCAGCCAGATCCATAGCGTCAGGCTTGTGCAGTCGGCGTGTTGAAGTTCATCGGGGGCATACCGGGGTTGCCGGTTTCTTGAATGGTACCGAACTGAGCTTCGTACCGCCGGATATTATCAGCCAGGGCACCGAGCAGGCGCTTGGCATGTTGGGGGGTGAGTACGATGCGCGCCTTGACTTTGGCTTTGGGGACATTGGGCATCATTCGCAAAAAGTCTATCACAAATTCGGAGTTGGAATGCGCAATAACCGCCAAATTGGAATATATGCCTTCTGCGATATCTTCGGGCAATTCGATATTGAGTTTGTTTTCGTGTTTTTCTGACATGGTGAGCTATTTTGGTGCTATTCCCTAAACGTCCTGCGGGCATTTTGGTTGTGCAGGGCACAAAAGAAAAGAGTGGTGCAAGGCCGGTAAAGAAAGTGACACAGGCGCTCAATTCGCTGTGAATGGTATTTGATATATACCAAAATTTAGGTAATTATACTTAAAACGGGGTATTTTTTTTGCGAATGGGGCGGGACATCAATATTTTTGCAGTCCTTGAGACACTTCAGGGAGCGTTTTTGCGTTTCACAATTGAGTTGAAAGTTTAATTTTCAAGTAAAGTTTGTTTTGAAGTGAGTGGCCGCCGGAATGTCCGGCGGCTTTTTTTATGTGCAACAAACGCGATACAGGTAAAGTGGCAAGTTCGTTTTGCCGGCGCCCGCCGGCAAAATATTCCTTCTAACCGCTGATTGAAATGCGTAATCTTGTCGCTCCTGACGGAGCTAATTATTGGGGAGCAGCCACTATTATACTCAAAGCGATTTGTTTTGGGACGGAAAGAATATCGAACAAGGAACACCGATTTGAGATTTTAGAATGAATCCCTTGCAGGATCAATGCCGGGCTAACTTCTCGCTCAACGTAAACACTGAGCTTGCGATGCGGTGTGGTCAGTGCGGTCGGTGAGCGATGCCCTTGGCCACTGAGCTTGTCGAAGTGGAGCAACGTCGAACCGTCGAAGTGGCCTGGCCTGTCGAACCGTGGTCACTGAGCGAAGTCGAAGTGCCCACTTCAAAAATCTCCATTCGTTAATCGGTGTTCGACATTCCCAAGTCCCAAACCTGATCATAACGAGTATAATCAGGGATGGAAGTTGTCCTCCTTCTTGTTGCTAAAAGTCTGGTCAATCTTCTCGCTCAGCGATTCAATTTGGCTGATGATGGTGTCGGCAATCTTCTGGACGTTGACCGGTTCGCCGCGCATGGCGAGCTTGTCGGCGGCGGTTTTGGGCACAGGCATAATAATCCACAGAAGTATATACACGGGGATACTGGCCATGCCGATCAGCGTGGTGACGACAAAAAGGAGGCGAATCCAAATGGGATCTTGCAAACCAAAATAAGCAGCCAAACCGGAGCATACGCCGGCGATGACTTTGTTGTCCGGATCGCGAAACAACTTGCGGCCCGGGCGGGGGCCGGCATGGGTGTGCAGATCGGACTTGGGAGCTTCGTCTCTATCGAAGAAGGTCTCGGCGCCAAACATGTCCGGTGTGCCCATGATGTCAATGGCCGCCTTGACGTCCGGCAGACTTACGATCGTGCGTGGGTGAATGTGCTCCTTGAACAGTTCGGCCAGCCGGGTTTCGATGTCGGACATGATTTCATCTTTGCCCGGTGAGTCTGCAAAATGGGCTTCGAGACTGTCCAGGTAGCGACTGAGCAATTCAAAGGCATCCACGTCAATGGTGACCGGGTGCCCTCCGAGATTGATGTGCGTGATTTGTTTCATTGGATCTGGTGTTTTATTTCGCCGGCTGTTGGTTGCCGATGGTTTTCTCTACGGCTTGCGACAGTTGCTGCCACTGACCGATGAGTGATTCCAAAAACTGCTTGCCCGCTTCGGTGAGCGAATAGTACTTTCGGGGTGGTCCGGATCTGGATTCTTTCCAGGTGTAGTCGAGCATGCCGCCTTGTTTGAGCCGGGACAAAAGGGGATACAGCGTGCCTTCGACGACGATCAGATCCTGGGCTTTGAGTGCACGGATGATGTCGGAAGGGTAGGAGGCACCCTCCTGCCGGATGATGGCCAGGATGCACATTTCCAGTATGCCCCGGCGCATTTGTGCTTTTGTGTTTGACAGTAAACTCATGCGGTCGTTTGTTTGTACGGCAAATATAGGGAATCGCCAAGTACTATGCAATGCATAATAGCTTTTTTTGCCTTGTACATAGACAAACGCGGCTGCCGGCTCGATAAACGGCGCACACCACCCGTAACCTCGCGGCGGTCACGCCGCAAACTTTTCCCCTTGCTTCGTTTGTGGGTCACTGTTTAGGTCCCCGCTGTTTTTGCGCTAAAAACAGGAGCACCTAAACAGCTACGTTTGTGGGCTAGAACCGCAATTCCCGGCCGGGGTCAAAGGCGGGCAACGGGGCAAATTTGTCCTGCCGGTGCAAACTAAACCAAGGGGGAAATCGTTTTGTTAGACAGAATTGAGCGCAGTGGTGCCTCCGTATGGGAGCAGCTAAACAGTTACGAGATTGTTAGTGTGCAAAATTTGGAGCTATGAAAGGAGTGAGAATGTGGATGGTTTTCGCGTTGCTTGTTACATCGCTTTCGGTTTTTGCACAGGCCGCACAGTTTACGATGCGGGTCAACAAGGACACCGTATTGATGGGCAATGTCATCAAAGTGACCTACACGGTGGAGCAAGTGGCGGTAAAGAAATTTGAAACGCCGGATTTTCCCCATTTCAAGTTGGTATCAGGCCCCAATACTTCCATGTCAATGTCCATCGTCAATGGTGAGACAAAGCAAAAATCCTCGTATTCGTTCTATTTGGAGCCGGATAGCCCGGGTACCTGGACCATTCCGTCCGTGACGGTAGAGACATCATCGGGCCCGCTGACGGTGCCGGCACATGACATCGTCGTCCTGCCCAATCCGGAAGGTATCAAGGAGCCCTTCCCGGAGGACGAACCGGATCATGACTTCTTCAGGCCGTTTCGCGATGAGTTTCCGCAATGGCCCGTGCCGCAGGATGAGCCGTCCAAGCCGGCCAAGCCCAAGAAAAAACGCCGGATTTATAGTTTGTAAAGCGGGAAAAGCTCCAAAACAGTTACCACAAATAAACTCGTAAGCCGGTTTGATCCGTACATACCGGCTTCAACAGGAACAAAAATGCCTATTTTATCCGCAGAAACCGGAGCACCTACACAGTTACCAAAAAACTGACATGCAACTCACTTTGAAACGGTTCCTTATAGTCGCTTGTGTACTGTTGCACCTGACGGCTGATGGCCAAACACGCATTACGGCATCTACACAGGCGGAGGAAGTACTCGTCGGGGTACCGTTTGATGTAAAATATAAGGTGGAAGGCCTGGAGTTGTCGCAGGTGGAGGTGCCGCGATTCAGGGATTTTGAAGTGTTGCGCGGGCCCGACTACGGCAAGAAGCTCACTATTATCAACGGTCACCGGTCGGAGAGCCGCTCCATCACGTACACACTGGCGGGCAAGCGTCCCGGCACGTTTACCATCCCGCCGGCTGTGGCCGAGACGTCAGCGGGGTCGGAAGTCCGGTCTAATGGCTTGACGGTGAAAGTCTTGCCCCGGTCTAAAAGCGGCAAAAAAAAGATGCCGGACGTCTTCGTGGAGACTGCGATCTCTGATACAGCGGCTTATCCGGGGCAGTCTGTTGTGCTGAGCTACTACCTGAATACGGCCGTTAATCTCGATGACTATCGTATCGAAAGTGAAGATGAATACGCTGCTTTTGATACGCAGCCGGAGGACGTGCAGGAAGAAGGCAAATTCCGGGTCATTGACGGGCGGCAATACATGCGGAAACTGATCCGCCGTGTGGTATTGCGTCCACGCGCTGCCGGGCGCGTGAAAATCAAGCCGATGGTGCTGTCTGTCCGGCGAGTCGAACAGGCCTCTATGGCGGATGATATTATCAGCAGGTTTTTCCGGGATGACCCCTTTGGGCGAGATATGTTTCGGCGGGCTGCGGCGTTGGAAGTGCGGTCAAAACCGATCGAAATCAATGTCCGGGAATTGCCCCGCCCCATACCGCGCACATTTAGTGGCGTGGTAGGTCCGGTCACGTTGGAGGTCCGGATGCAGGATACAGCCATCACTACTAATGACGTCGTGAGCTTTATCGCTACGCTGAGCGGCAATGGGGCCTCGGTGGATATCAAACCGCCCGTCCTGGATTTGCCGGACGGCCTGACTGCCTTTCCGCCCAAATTGATACAAGATACGCTGATAGCAGATGAAAATGGCCGGATGAGATTTCAGAACAAGTATGAGTATTTGATCCAGCCCAACCGCGCCGACAGGTATCATTTGTTTGCCGTCACATCCTACTTTGATCCAAAGAGCCGCTCCTACAAGGAGGTGCGCTCAGATGTCCAAAAACTCGTAGTGCGTGCAGCGCAGGCAGCCACTGTCGCGTCCCGTGCGGATGAGGAGGATGATAACCTGTCGTGGTCCAAAGCGGTATCACTCAAAAAATGGCTGTGGCTTGTGGGCATAATGCTGATTGTAGTGCCGCTTTTGTTTTGGTGGCGCGGTCGCGTTCGCAAGATGACCCCACCTGTCGAATATGCCCCGGTCTCTAAGCCGTCGGCCACCGAGAAGCGAACGCGTCCTGGAGTGGCCGTGCAGGAAAAGCCTGCCGCGCGAACGGGAAAGGATAAGTTTGCACCCGCTCACGCGGGCGCGAGGTCTTATTTCGAGGAGCCGTCCGGTCTGACGGGCAAGGCCTATATGCGCCAGGTGCGACGCGAGGCCGAGCGGTTTTTTAGGGATAAACTGGACATCTCGCCCGGACAAGTCCAAAAAGAGATGCTGATGAAACGCCTGGCCGAAGAAAACCATCCGGCGGATCTTATCCGGGACCTGGGGCAGTGGTGGGATGCGGTAGAGGCGCATTTGTATGGCAATATGCCGCTGCCCAAGTCCGAATCCGAAATGCTGGACGAGATTCGCCGCCTGGCCAAACGACTGGACGCGTAGCCCGGCGCAGCTTATATCATCTCGTACTTGATCTGCTCCCGTGCGTAGCCAAGGCGCTGCAAGTTCTCAACCGTCTCTTCAATCATCCGCGGGCTGCCGCTCACATAAAACAAAATATCGGGGCGCGGCTCGGCGTATTCTTCCATATAAATTTCGTGGACGTACCGGGGCTGCCCCGAGGAATTGGGCGCTTGTGAATAGGAAAAGGAATAGCGAAACTCGCTGTACTTGGTGGCCAAAGAGATGAATTCCGAAGCGCAGAGAATCGAGTCGGGACTCCGGGAGCCGAAGATCAGATGAATCTGCTTGTGGGGCAGGTTGTGTGCAAAGATGTAATGTATCATCGCACGTGCCGGGGCCAGCGCTGTGCCGATGGCGATAAATACCAAATCTTTGTCAATCTTGTCCGGTAGCGTGAAGCGCCCCAGCGGCCCCCGGATTCTGAGCTCCTGGCCCGGTACCAATTCCTTGTACAGGTATTCCGTGGCCTGGCCGCCCTCAATGTAAGGGACGCATATCTCCAACGTACCGTCCGGCGAAGGCATGTTGGCAATTGCATAAGTGCGCTTGCGCACCCGGGCGGGTGCGTCAATGGGCAGTTCGACTTCGATATTTTGACCGGGCTTGTAGCTAATATGGCGGGCGGGCTTGAGCCAAATGTGACGGATGCGGCTGCTACTGTCCTTTATTTCGGTCACCCGGGCCGGTGTCCAGAGCCTATTGTGGGAGAGAAGGGATTGAGTCATGCGCGCTTTTTTTCGGAGTTAGTGGACCGATATGTGGTGTATAAGCGGCATTTATTTGCTGAGTTGATATATTAACGCAACTTCTCATGGCTTATTTTGCCGGATTTGTCGCCTGTGGGCCAAGGCGTTTTCTTTGATCGAAAAGGCGTACCTTTGCCGCCGCTTTACGGAAATATTCAGCATGTACAGAACACATAATTGCGGAGAACTCCGCCTGCCAGACGCGGGCAAGACGGTCACTCTGGCCGGATGGGTGCAAAGCCGTCGCGACTTCGGAGGGCTTACATTTATTGACTTGCGGGATCGCTACGGCATTACCCAGCTCGTTTTTAGTATGGACGAAGACCGGGCGCTGTGTGAGCGCGCCCGCAAACTGGGACGCGAATTTGTCATCCAAGCCACCGGCCTGGTCCGCGAACGAAGCAACAAAAACCCCGATCGCCCGACGGGAGATATCG
This sequence comes from Saprospiraceae bacterium, assembly GCA_027031185.1. Classification (GTDB taxonomy): domain Bacteria; phylum Bacteroidota; class Bacteroidia; order Chitinophagales; family Saprospiraceae; genus HyVt-613. The sequence continues at coordinate 10,417 of JALVEF010000374.1, read as the reverse complement.
AAATAGACGTGCGCCAATTGGAAGTGCTCAACGCGTCCAAAGTACCGCCTTTTACCATCGAAGAGCAGACCGACGGCGGTGATGAATTGCGCATGCAATATCGCTATCTGGACTTGCGCCGCCCGTCTTTGCAGCACAATATCCAATTCCGGAGCCGGCTGGCGCTCGAGAGTCGCAAGTACCTGGCCGAACAGGGCTTCCTGGAAATCGAAACACCGTATCTGATCAAGAGTACGCCCGAAGGCGCCCGCGACTTTGTCGTGCCCTCGCGCATGAATCCCGGACAGTTTTATGCGCTGCCGCAAAGCCCGCAGACCTTTAAGCAGATTCTGATGGTGGCCGGCATGGACAAATACTTCCAAATCGTGCGCTGCTTTCGTGACGAAGACCTCCGGGCCGACAGACAGCCGGAATTTACACAGATTGACTGTGAAATGGCCTTTGTGCATCAAGAGGATATACTTCATACCTTCGAAGGCCTGATCAAACACCTTTTTAAGCAGGTTTTGGGTGTCCGGCTCGAAGACTTTCCCCGGATGCGATATGATGATGCTATCCGCCGCTATGGATCGGACAAACCGGACCTTCGTTTTGATATGGCTTTCGAAGAGTTGGATGACCTGGTCAAAGGCAAGGGCTTTTCTGTCTTTGACGAAGCCGGATTGGTCGTGGGGCTCTGCCTGAAAGCCAGGGCCGGCCAGATGAGCAACAAGGATTTCAAACAACTCACCGAATGGGTCAAGCGCCCCCAAATAGGCGCCAAAGGTCTCGTCTATGTCAAATTCAATGAAGACGGCAGCATCAAGTCCACCGTGGGAAAATTCTATGATGACGAGGCCCTGCGCACCTGGGGGGAGCGCTTTGGTGCCGGCCCGGGCGACGTGCTCTTTATCCTGTCGGGTGAAGCGGAGCAGGTGCGCACGCAATTGGGCGCCCTGCGCCTGGAATTGGCGCGCCGGTATGACTTGATTCCCGACAATGTGTTTAAGCCCCTGTGGGTGGTGGATTTCCCACTCCTGGAATGGGACGAGGAGACCGGCCGCTTCCACGCTATGCACCATCCCTTTACCGCGCCCAAGAAGGAGGATATCCACAAAATGGAATCCACAGACCGGAGCGTGTTGGCCTCCATTCGGGCCGATGCATACGATTTGGTACTCAACGGCGCCGAAATCGGGGGCGGCTCCATCCGGATTCATGATCGCAGCTTACAGGCGCGCAACTTCCAGCTGCTCGGCTTTTCCGATGAGGAGGCCCGGCGGCAGTTTGGTTTCTTAATGGGGGCCTTCGAGTACGGAGCACCGCCCCACGGCGGCATCGCCTTCGGTTTTGACCGCTTGGTGGCCGTGATGAGTGGCTCGTCTTCTATCCGGGACTTTATCGCCTTCCCCAAGAACAATCAGGGGCGGGATATGATGATAGATGCGCCGGCGCCCATCTCCGCCGAACAACTGGACGAGTTGGGTATTCGAATCGTCACGCCCGATGACTCATCGGGGCGTTAAGACAAAGCCTGCTTCGCCGGCACGTAGATGATATTCAATGCTTTTTGTGCCGTGGCTTGAAGCAAATTCCCGTATCAGTTTGCCGTCCTTTACGTGTAGTCCGGACTTGCCGTCCGGACGCTTGGCCTTGGGGATGGCCTTTACATAAATGGGGCCGAAACTTCGGTCGCGATAGGAGGCGAAGGCATATAAAGCCGGCGTGCGCTCGTCGGTCTCACTGGTATCAGTCAGGATATAGACTTCGTCAAACCCATCGCCGTTGATGTCGGCGGTGCGCACTTCCGTCACGGGCGCTTGAGGCCGGATTTCAAATTGGGATTTGACCTTGAAGCCGATGCCTTGCACGGTGTAGATGAGTGTGTCGGGATTGTCCGAACGAGTCACGACAAAGGTCTTTCCGGTGCTGGTTTGGACTTCAAATTTGTCGGGCGGGCCGGCGGGAATGGAGGCGGTTGTGGTGTCAGGCTCCTGTGATTGACTGTCAGCTGCCGGAGTATCATTTGCAAGGCTTTTCTTTTCGGCCGGTTGGTTTTGGCACGCGGCGAAAGTGAGTAGGGCGAGCAGCATGAGGAGGCGTGGGAACATGATCGAGATATTTGGGTGACTGAAAAAAAGCCGGGCGCCAGACGACCACGGCCTGCTTGCGTGGCGCGGCATTTGGATCCGTCCACTGCGTATAGCCGTAGCCGGCTTTGGGGCGGCTTTTGTTTCCTTTGGCCAATCCGGATGGTTTTCGTTGGCGCGTCCCGGCAAATATAGCTGTTTTGTGGGGCTTTGTTGTATGAATGGGTAGAAAAGCAGCTCTTGCCTTGCTTTGCCATGGCTGCCCTGGCTATGGGGCAAAAGCCCCGATTTCTAATCGCATTTACTTGCCCAAAGGGCACGGCAAATAGCGCCATCCTGCCTTAGCCTCCATACCGCGGCATCGCGTCAGATCGGAAGTTCGGCGATGGCCCGGTCGAGCAGTTGACCGGTGCCGGGGAAGCGCTGCCGGTTGGGATTGGTGGGAAACTGCATTGCCCGGAAGTTCAGTCGGCTTTGGCGTATGATGGCGGCGCGGCCTTCCCGCGCCAGCTTGCGGGCGAGATATTCCTGTTCGGGCTGGCCCGGCGTAGGGACGAGTAGCAGGCGGTGCCGGGGCGATTCAAACAGCCCAAGGGCGCAATAGTCCATAATGGACGAATAGCCGGACCGGGAGACGATGGTGTGCGATTGGGCCATTAGCGTTTGCAAGTGTGACGCATCGGCAAAGTCAAAAACAGTGACGCCCGCCGGGGCATTGACGGGATGGCCATGAGCTGCCGGGATACCGCGCACCACGGCAGCGGGCTGCCGTAAACTTTCCAATTCATTTAATATGCGGCGCTCGAAAGCCGTGCGTTGGGGCTCGGGGCCGGAAAGTATGGCGAGTAGGTCGTATTTGATATGCCCGGAGCGGGGCAGACGCCGGAAGCGGGACAGGGGGCCGATGTAGCGAATTTTGGGAGAAGGGTGCCCGTGGGAGAGATGCCCCGAGAGATTGACCGGCCCGGGAAAGTCGGGTACCCAAATGTGGTCAAAAGGGGCGTGCAGATGGCGCAGGCCGGCGGAAGCGACGGCGGAGAGTACGGGCAGGCCGGGGGGGAAGCGGAGTTGGTGGCTGATGATGATATTTTTGGTAAAAGGCGTATGTGTGCCGAAGCGGGAGTCGGAGATGATTACACCGGCTTGGAGCCGGCGTGCGAGTTGTAGTGTTGTCTGGTGCTCGCGGCGGCGGTTGCGGAGCAGATTCCACAGGATGGCCGGCGCATTGGCGGGCAGGGAAGTGTAGCGGTAGCGAATTTGATAGGCGGGCAGGGCAGAGGCGTCCAGTTGGGGGAAATGCCCGGTGAGCAGCCGGAGAGCATCGCCATCGGATGCGAGATGTACCCGTGCGCCATGCCGGATGAGCCGCTGGATGACGGGAATGGATCGTGTGGCATGGCCGAGGCCCCAGTTGAGTACGGTGACGAGTACGGGCTTCACGGCGGCGGTGTTTTTTGTGCGGGCATATCACAAATAAAGTGAAAATGCGTTTATTGCGCAAAAAGGAGAACCATGCGTTTCAGACCTGTTTATTTGCTGCTTATCCTGGCCCTGTTGGGGCTGACACTCTCCTCTTGCCGCTCTCGTAAATGCAACTGCCCGAAATTTGAGCAGCGCGGATAGCGTCTTATGAGCCGGCAAGGCTCATAAGACGCTATCCGCATCCGGCGGTCAGTTCATCCGGATGGCGTCGTTGTGCTTATCAAAGAACTGATATTGCAGGACATGAAACTCCGGATTGGGGGTGACCTTGATCCAGCGGTTGTATTTCATGTACCACTTCATCTGGATGCTGGGGATGCCCTTCTTGATGTAGGCGTGGACAAAGGGGTGGACTTGTAGTGTGTATTTGTCAGCGGGCCGGGAGTTCATCAGGTATTCGATGTCGCGTTCGATATCATCAATGAGTAGTGTAGTGGAGTTGACTTTGCCGGTACCCTTGCAGACGGGGCACATTTCGGTAGTGTCAATATTGACGGCGGGCCGGGTGCGCTGGCGAGTGATTTGCATCAAGCCAAACTTACTGAGGGTCAGGATGGTGTGCTGTGCGCGATCGTTTTTCATGTACTCGATCATCTTCTGATAGAGCGTTTTGCGGTGCTGCGGGTCGCGCATATCAATGAAGTCAATGACGATGAGTCCGCCGATGTCGCGAAGGCGAAGTTGTCGTGCGATTTCTTTGGCGGCTTCGAGATTGACGGCGAGGACGGCTTCGGCCTGGTCTTTTTTGGCCATTTTGGGGCCGGAGTTGACGTCAATGACGTGCATGGCTTCGGTGCTCTCAATGACGATGTATGCGCCGCTCTTCATAGTGGCGGTTTTGCCGAAAGCGGCTTTGATTTGGCGGTTGATGCCGAAAGCTTCGAAGATGGGTTTCTTGCCGCGATAGAGTTTGACGATGTCAGCTTTTTCATTGACGCGGTGCTCCATGAAAGCCTTGATGCTGGCGTACAGGGCCTTGTCATTGACGACGATGCGGTTGAAGGAGTCGGTCAGGATGTCCCGCAGCAGGCTGATGGGTTTGTCCAGTTCGCTCAGCAACTTGATAGGTGGTCGGGCATTTTTGAGCTGGCTGTGTATCTTTTTCCACTTGTTGATGAGCATACTCATCTCATCGTGCAGGTCGGCAGCCTTTTTGCCTTCGGCGGCGGTGCGGATGATGACGCCGAAGTTTCGCGGCTTGATGCTCTCGATGAGCAAGTGGAGCCGCTTGCGCTCTTCCTGATTGGAGATCTTGCGCGAGACGGTGATGTTGGAGTTGAAGAGGGTGAGCACCATGTATCTGCCCGGGATGGTGATCTCACTGGTCAGACGGGGGCCCTTGGTGGAGATGGGTTCTTTGAGAATTTGGACAAGGATCGGCTCGCCCCGCTTGAGTACGTCCGTGATTTTGCCGGTCTTGATAATGTCAGGCTCAATCCTGAAGTCATTGAGCATCGGATTGGTGCGGGCACCGGCCAGTGACTGTTTGACGTATTTTTTTAAGGAAGCGAGTTTGGGGCCCAAGTCACTGTAATGCAGAAAGGCTTCTTTTTCGTGTCCGATATTGACAAAGGCGGCGTTGAGTCCGGAGACGGTTTTGGTGACACGTCCGAGAAATATGTCGCCGACCGAGAAGTTTTCGTTGGCCTTTTGGCGATGTATCTCTACCAGTTTGTTGTCTTCCAGTATGGCGATCTCCACCTGTGTGGGCGTCGAGTTGATGATCAGTTCCGTGTTCATAGATAGTCTGGGTTAGTTTATGCATGTCCTACAATGCAACTACTTAGGCGCTCCGGTTTTGGTGGTCAAAACCGCATTACCTAAATAGTCGGCCTGGTATACATCCGGACTCCTTATTGCAGGTGTTGCGGGGCCGCCATGCCGGCGCATCCCGTTAGCAAATAGTTGCCGGATAGACAAACACTGCCGCCGGACCACAAAGTGCATCCGGTAGGCAAAAGGCGCCACCGGCAAAGCATCTTCACGTGCAAGCCGGTACCGCTCAAAAAACGGCGCGGACACATGCTGCTGTGGCAAAGTCCGCAACTACAATGTGCATACATCGAGAATGGGCCACTTACCCAGCTACTTGCCGGGCTTGACGGGGGTCAACCCTGTGGATGGCGGAAGGGGAGATACGTTAGGACGCCCTGAGCTCCGAAGCGGAGCATACCGGAAGATGAAATCAAATGTCAACACCGAACGAGGCTCTGTTGCGGCTTTTGGCACTCCCGCATTCGGGATAGCAGGCGAACCATGGGTTTCGATAAACCGGAAAAACCGGAACAGTAGATGTATTTTTTTGTCGTAACTGTTTAGGTGCTCCTGTTTTTAGGGGCAAAATAGGCATTTTTTCTCCTGTTGAAGCGAAAATTTTCGATGCGTAGTAGCGCTACGTGAGAAAATTTTTGCAAAAACAGGGGTAAAAAGGCCATTTTAGCGCAAAAACAGCGGGTACCTAAACAGTTACTTTTTGTCGCAACTATTTAGGAGTCCCTGTCTTAGCGCAAAAACAAGGGACTCCTAAATAGATACTTTTGTCAAAACCAAGTAGCGCCGGTGTCGGCATGTTGCGCCCGTGAGTTCGATTCTCCTTGTCTCACATCGCCGTCTCGGGCAAAGCAGCTTGGTATCTCTTTTTGTAAGAGAACATGGCGAGGCGAGTTTCCGTCGTATTTTCCCAATAGTCGGCGGCCACAGTGGCCTTTTACGATGCATGCAAACGCGACCAACCACGAAGCCTGCCCATATTTGGAGGTATTTCCGCGGCCGGTACGAATAGTAACTGTTTGCTCCTGTTTTTGGGGATAAAATAGGCATTTTCGTGGATGTCAAAGGTAAAACCCCCGGTGTGTAGCACCGCTACATGAGAAAATTTTACCAAAGACAGACGCGAAAGGGCATTTTAGCACAAAAACAGCGTGTACCTAAACAGTTACAAAACTACAAGGCAGACATCATTTTTTAGTCTTGTGCCTGTTTTTGCGGAGTCGTTTCTTCCGCTTGTGCGTAGCTATTTTGTGTCGTTTTCTCTTTTTACCACAAGGCATATCTAATCGTTTTGAAAATGGGTGACTGTTTAAATGCTCTTGTTCTCACCACAAAAGTAAACAGTCACTCTGATTTTGGAGAACAAAAAGAGAGGCAGATCGGTTCACTCGTTGGGCAATGATTTGACTTTTTTGCGCACGGCTTGCATAAAAACTTTGGCCGGTTTGAAGGCCGGGATGTAATGCTCGGGTATGATGATGGATTTACCTTTCTTAATATTGCGGCCCACCTTTTTGGCCCGCTTCTTAATGACAAAAGAACCAAATCCCCGGATGTACACGTTCTCTCCTTTTTCCAGCGAAGCTTTGACTTCATCAAAAAAGGTCTCAAGCGTCACCAAGACGTCCACTTTTGGGATTCCTGTCTTTTCCGAAATAATTGCGATGAGATCTGCCTTTCTCATTTCTTTCATTGGTTTTTCGTAGCCGTGCAATCGGCTACCGGTATGCTTCTAATCAAGCGCTCACCGTATACCGGTCTGCAAAGGTCGGACTTTTTTTCAAAAAAGACCCCGGTTTCTCAGAAGCAGGTCTAATGCCCCGGTGAACGGCTATTTGTCGTTGGCAAAGTTAGAAAAAAAAATTTGCCAAATCAAAAAAATTTATCCGTAAATCAAACAATTATAGCGTTTTACGTGCCGTAATCAAAAAAGTTAAGCACTTGCGGCAAAGCTTGAAGATATTCACGTAACTTTGCCCGATTCAAGAACTTTGCAGGTCTGCCCCGGCCGAAAATAAGTGACAAACATCCTTTTACTCATCATATTTCATGTGTATGCTGCTTTCGATGACGGGTTATGGCGCCGCTACCTACCGGTCGGATGACCTGACCGTGAATGTGGAAATAAAATCACTCAACAGCAAGCTGCTGGATATTCGTATCCGCTCCAATGTCCCGCTGGGTGACAAGGAAATGACCCTGCGCAAGCTCATCTCGGAGCGATTGCTCAAAGGCAAAATTGACGTGACCATCGGGGTGGAAAATCTGCGCACATCTCCCGATTCCGTTATCAACGTGCGACTGTTCAAGAAGTACTATCATTCTCTGACCCGGCTCATAGATCAACTGTCCATACCGCCTACCGATTTGATGCCCGCCATCCTTCGCATCCCTGCCGTGCTGGAGCAAACCGGCAGCGCCGTCACGGACGAAGAATGGGCACACATCCAGGACACCTTCGACCAGGCCGTCGCTCAGCTGATTGCCTTCCGCCGCACCGAAGGGCAGAGCATCCGCGATGATTTTGACCGCTCCGTGCACAATATTTTAGGATTATTGGACCAAATCCCACAACACGAAGCGCCGCGCGCCACGCGCATGCGCGCACGCCTGCGCACTTTGCTGGACGAGTATCTCGGCTCCGAAAATGTGGATGCCAATCGCTTTGAACAAGAAATCATCTATTTCCTGGACAAAATTGACATCTCCGAAGAGAAAACCCGCCTGCGCAGCCATTGCGGGCAGTTCTTAATGAAAATGGAAGAACCGCAGCAGCGAAAAGGAAAGGTGTTGGGCTTTATCTCCCAGGAGATGGGCCGCGAGATCAATACCCTGGGCGCCAAGGCCAATTCGGCCGAATTGCAAAATATCATCGTGCGCATGAAGGAAGAGTTGGAAAAAATCAAAGAACAAATACTCAATACACTCTGAACAAATGGAGGCCTACCACGGAAAGACCATTGTCGTGACGGCTCCGTCCGGAGCAGGGAAAACGACCATTGTCCGGCATCTGATGGACGCTTTCCCCCAAATGGCCTTCTCCGTATCCGCAACCACCCGGCCGATCCGGCCCGGGGAGCAGGACGGTACAGACTATTTTTTCCTGACCAGGCAGGAGTTTGAGCGGCGCGTGGCCGCGAACGAGTTTATTGAGTGGGAAGAGGTCTATCCCGGTGTGTTTTACGGTTCGCTGAAGTCAGAAGTCGAGCGTCTCCAAAACGCTGGCAAAGTGGTGGTCTTTGATATTGACGTCAAAGGGGCCGCGAATATCAAAGAAGTCTTTGGGCATCGCTGCCTGACCGTTTTCATCAAACCACCAAGCATAGAAGTCCTGCGTCAAAGACTCCTGAAACGCGGTACAGATACGCCCGAGAGCATCCGGCGCCGGCTGGATAAGGCTGCCTTCGAAATGAGCTTTGAAGACCGCTTTGATGTCTCTTTGCTCAATGATTCGCTCGATTTGGCCGTCCGGAATGCTAAATTTATCGTTTCTTCTTTCTTTAATCTGAAAATACCGGTATAATTGCCGCGAAAAGCGATCAGGTATGCCGATTTTGACGACCAATGGGATTGAAGTGCGAGTGAGATCATATTACGTGGAAAAGGAGTCCGATCCATCTATTGGGCAGTATGTCTTTTCCTATGATGTCCAGATTATCAATCACAATAAGTTTCCGGTGCGGCTTCTCAAAAGACGGTGGGAGGTCTTTGATGCACTGGGCGTGGTCAAGATCGTGGAAGGTGACGGCGTCCTCGGTCGTACGCCTCTGATACAGCCCGGCGAGATGCATGCTTACAGTTCCTGGGTCCCACTTATTTCCGGCTTAGGTGATATGGTCGGCTCTTATCTTATGGAAAGAGGAGACACCGGTGAGCGGTTTTTGGTTGATGTGCCTTCATTTGAGCTCGCCGCTCCCCAGTTGCTTAATTGATGGTATACTCAAAGCGATTTGTTTTGGGACAATTAGAACACCGAACAAGGAACATGACGAATATCGAACAAGGAACACCGATTTGAGATTTTAGAAGGAATCCCTGAGCTATTCGAAACGCCCACTTCTAAAATCTCCATTCGTTAATCGGTGTTCGATATTCCCAAGACTTGTCCCAAACCTGTTCATAACGAGTATAAAAAGGCAGTAACTGTTTAGGTGCTCCTGTTTTTAGGGATAAAATAGGCATTTTTGTTCCTGTTGAAGCGAAAATTTTCGATGCGTAGCAGCGCTACGTGAGAAAATTTTTGCAAAAACAGGGGCAAAAAGGCCATTTTAGCGCAAAAACAGCGGGTACCTAAACAGTTACAAAAGGCAATAAAAGGTCAAAGGTCAAAAGACCGGGGTTATACTTTGATGAGGCATTTTGGCCGCATTTGTCAGCGCAAGCATTCAATATCCCACACTCACTTATTTTGTCAGAAAATGATCGGTCTCCCAAATGCGGGGATGTGTAAGTGCCGTAATTCGTAATTGAATGGTAATGGAAACCACCCATGCCGTCCCGTAGGGACGCAACCTTTGTAGCCCAAAGCCCAACCCCAAATCAAGCTCCGTAGGAGCGAAACAAATTTCTAACCGCTGATTGGAATACGTAATCGTGTCGCTCCTGACGTAGCTAAATTATTGGGGAGGAGCCGCTACTACTACAAAGGTACAGCTCCTACGGAGCTTACTAAACGAACGATAAAACCTATAAGCTTTCCAAAACCTTATAGGTTTGAGTGGTCGGTTGCCCAAAATAATACGCAGAGATGCGTGGGATGAATCAGGTATTGCCGTCGGCTTCAGCCGACGGTAAGAAAGCCCAAAAAACAATCGGGGCTTTAGCCCCATCAGCCGGCAAAGTAGCCCAAAGCCCAACCCCAAATCAAGCTCCGTAGGAGCGAAACAAAAAGATAAGCATACACAATTGAATAAATTGTCGTTCATCCGGCATAAATTTTCGCGGTATGGCACGGAATTTGGGCATTTGGTTACAACAATTCCCCCTCATTAAGTGAAGACCTTGTGCACACCGGTTGGCCCCCGTACCGGGTACATTGTGTACACTAAACACACTCACATCCATGGACTTACCGCATATTTTGTCTCATCACCGTT
>JALVEF010000373.1 GCA_027031185.1 Saprospiraceae bacterium | reverse complement strand
CGATATCCTGGCCGCTGAAGGCGGCGCCGGCCACGCCTTCGATAGTCATGCGCATGGTGTCGCAGTTGAGCGCGTTTTTGGCGTCGGCTACGTTGGGATCAATGGGGATGGTATAGGCGGTATCAGCAAAGCCGAAGGTGGTGCGGGACATGTCCATGGCATCCGTGCGAATGGTGTTGTCACAGATTGGGGCACTGGGACAGGGTGGATTTTTGACGTGGATGTAGGTGCCCGGTATGGTGGCACAGTACCACACATGCTCACAGTTGCAGTCTTCGCAGATGAATCCGAACTCGCCGTACAGGGTCAGTTGGCCGTCGGCGGCGGCGCAGGTAGCGGTCAAGGCCAGATTGAGATGGTACTGCCCGTTGAGTGATTCCAGTGGGCCCGGATCAAAAAGGATGGTCAAAGTGTCGCCGTTTTGGGCGGTTCCCGTGATCGGATGTGTGAGGACTCCCCGCGTCAGTGTGGTATTGGTAGAGTCAAATTGGATGCCCGGGGGCAGTGCGATGCGCGCGTAGAGGTGGCCGTTGGCGCAGCCTTTGTCGAAGTTGAAGATGCGGCGGTCATGTTGATGAGATACATAGAATACGTCGCCGGTGCCGGCATCGGCATCGGGGGTGACGTAGTTCTCTACCACGACGAGTTGGTTCAAAATCGTCTTATAATTCGTGCGGCTTTCTGTATGGCTATTTCCGCAGACATCCTCGTATTCAAAGAAGGCGGACAGTCGTGTCGAGAAAGCGGTGTCGCAGTTGGCGGAAGGGGATCCATTGGAGCAGTTGTAGTCATAAAAGGCAACGACTTCGATGGACTCACCGGCGGGGAGGTCATCAAAATAGCCGTCACCGTCCAGGTCGGCCAGTCCACCCGGGCCGTCCGGATCGGAGGTGAAGGCGGGGTTGCCGTGAAGCGGATGTACCAGATTGGTATCTGTCACCGTCACGCCTTGGATGGTGACGGATGTGATGGTATAGCCGCCGTGGCTCATGGAAGTCGGAAAGCCCAGGCCAATGCCCGCTTTTACGTTGAGAATGTCGGCAAATCCGGGGTCTATCGCCACTCCGGTATTGGTGATCTTCATGGCACTAATGCCGACCTGGCAGTAGCCTACATTCTGGTCGGCGGTGGCCGTGTTGGTGTCGAAGCTGACGGAGTTGTTGCCTTGCCCGGGTGTCAGGTCGCCGGCGGCGGAGAAGTTTTGACAACTGACGTCAAAACAACCGTAGCTGGCGGTATGTGTGGTCTGGTAGCTATCGGTGCAGTTGACCACACAGAGATCTTCTTCAATGGTGATGACTTCGTTGGCGTCAAAGAGTGTATCGGCATTGCCCGGATTGCCGTTGGTTGCGGTGTTGTTGACAAAGACGGTTCCGGGAATGTTGATCCGGATCAAGGTGTCGGTGCCGGATACGGTTTTGGTCAGGGGGATATCGGTGCCATTGACCCTAATGGCTTTGTACGACAAACCGGCGGTGGTTTGGATGCCGTATTGCAGGCTCAGGACATAAGCGTCCAGTCCGGTATTGGTGATCTGTACGGTCCGGGTGATACAGTCTCCGGGTTTTACTTTTTGGGAGACGGCCTGGGGGGAGACGATAAAGTCGGGGATACGCAGGGCTGCACGATAGGAGTTCAGTGTCATTGACACCTGATAGTTATTTCCCTGGAGTGTGTAGTCCACGGTCCAGGTGTCCATCAGATCATAGGACGGATTGTTGTTGAGTGAGTCCACGATGGCGCAGTCGGCCTGGATGAGCAGGGCGATGACGGCTTCTGATGTGCCGGCAGGATCCAGGTCGGGTATGGCAAATTGTCCGATGCCGGTACCGGCACCGGCGGTGAGTTGTACGCCGGGCGTACTTGCTCCGGGGATGAGTGCTACGATGCGAATACCGCCGGCCATTACGGCCTGGGCCGTAATGGCCGTGCGTGGGTTGGGATTCAAGCCGGCGGTAGTGATATGGATGACCGCGGTATCCGGCAGCCCGCAGACATTGAGCCGTTCGGGTATGCCACCGGGCAGGTAATCCACCTGTAGATCATTTTGAGCGGATGTCGCATACGGAAATGCAAACAAGACAATAGCGACAAAGAACAATGTAACTAATGGTCTCATAAGGGGCTGTTGTTGTTTACACCGCAAGCTTGATTCAGATTAAAACATAGTGATATATGTTTCGCTTTCGGCTTAAAGCGATTAGTAGCAAATAGCTTGCCAGAAAAGCTCCCGGAATGGTGTGGTTTGTCCTTTGTGTACTATCTTTGCGTTCCGTCAAAATTCACACTATGAGAAATTTTCTAATAAGGAAGCATTTCCTCCGCTTGCGTACCCTATTGCCGCGAAGCGGCAAAACCACTCCAAACAGCATCCTGATTTTGTTTGATAGTGCACGCGATCAAGGACATGCCCAAATTATGCGATGGCTGTATGCGAGCCGCGATCGCTTTTCGCTGGTCGGGTTGATCGGCTTGAATCTGCGAAAAAGTCAAGCGGTCCCCGGGGATGTGCCGGCTTTGACGGGGCGGGATTTGACCTGGTACGGATGCCTGAAGGCAGATGCCGTGCGTCGCGTGTGGCCCGGTTTTAATCCGGAATACCTGATTGTCTTGACGCAAAAGCCGCATTCGGCCATAGACCGGCTGGTGGAAATCGTGCAGGCCCGCTTGAAAATCGGTGTTCGCCCCATCCGGGAGCAGGCATATAACCTCATCATTGATGCACCGGGAGACCGGTGGGACAAAATCCTTGGAGAAATTGATCGTTTGATGCCCAAATTGGAGCTTGTTGAGATATAAGCGGCAAATATTTGGGGCGGTCGTTCTACTGCTGGTCGTGGTGTTTTTCGCTGCTTGTGAAAATGACATGGCCGAAGTGGCGCAGTTTTTTGAGAAGAAGGACGTCACGCTCACGCGGGCGCGTGACGTGGAAATTCTGTACAGCGACTCCGCGATCGTGCGTGCCATCGTCCGCGGTCCGGTGCTATTGAACTATTTGACTTCGGAGTTGCCGCGGTCAGAGTTTCCGGACGGGCTGACCGTGGATTTTTTTGATGCCGGTCACCGGCTACAGAGCAAGTTGTCTGCCCGGCATGGTGTGCGCTATGACAATACGGGAAAAGTCGTGGTCAGTGACAGCGTGGTGGTGACCACGGTGCGGGGGGAGCGGCTGGATACCGAAGAGCTGACGTGGGATAGCCGCACGGGCAACATCACCACCAATAAATTCGTGAAAGTGTCCACACCGAAGGAAATTGTGTACGGGTATGGTCTGGATGCCAGGGATGACTTCAGCTATTGGAAGATCCGCGCGGTCACGGGGCGCGTGGCGGCGGATGAGATCATGAGAGATTTTCGCCGCTGAGCGGCGAAGCGGTTGGGAAGATGCGGTGTCGGATGTTATTTTGGGATTCTGAGTAACTTGTGACCATGATACTGTTTGTAGCGATATTGATGCTGGTCTTGTCGGCGATGTTTTCGGGGTCGGAGATAGCCTTTGTATCCGCCAGCAAGCTCAAGGTGGAGTTAAAGAAGAAAAGTGCTTCGCTTCGCGGGCGCATGGTGGAGAAGTTTTATGCCGATCCGGCGCAGTTTATCGGCAGTTTGTTGGTCGGCAACAATGTGGTGCTCGTCATCTTTACGTATTTGATGAGTCTTATGCTCCGGCCGGTGCTGGAGCATTATGTGCACAATGAGTTTACCATCTTCGTTTTGACAACTTTGCTGGTGACGATTGTGGTGCTGATTTTTGGTGAGTTTTTGCCCAAGACCGTTTTCCGGCAAATGGCTGACCGGTTGTTGTTTGCGCTGGCTATTCCTCTTCGTCTGACTCAGGTGCTTTTCTGGCTTCCCGCTAAGCTGATGAATAGCATCACGACGTTTGTACTTCGCCACATTCTTAAGGTGCCAGAGCGCCGGGAGATGGAGATTTTTACGCGCTCGGATCTGGAATATTTGATCCGATTTGGCAACAAGGACGGTGAAGACGAGAGTGTGCAGCAGGAGATGTTTGAGAATGCGCTGTCGCTGCAGGACGTAAAGGTACGCGAGATCATGGTGCCCCGCACCGAGGTGGTTTATATAGACAAGGATGCGTCTATCGAAGCGCTGGTGCGCCTGTTTAAGGAGTCGGGGTTTTCTCGAATTGTGGTGGTCAAGGAGAGTCTGGATGATGTCGTCGGCTACGTGCATCATATCAAACTGATGGAAAGTGCCCAAACGGTCGAAGAAATTACATTGCCCATTATCATCGTGCCGGAGACGCTCCGGGTGCATGACCTGCTCAACCGCTTTATTGCGCGCAAGCAGTCTATCGCCTGCGTGGTGGACGAGTTTGGTTCTGTATCCGGTATCGTCACTATGGAAGATGTCCTTGAGGAGATCTTTGGCGAGATAGCGGACGAGCACGATGAGATCGAAGCCATGATGCAGCAAATCTCCGACCGGGAATATCTCTTCACGGGGCGAGTGGAGGTGGACAAAATCAACAAGCACTTCGAACAGATCAAAATCCCCGAAGGGGATTATAATACGCTATCCGGCTATATCGTCACCACCATTCATCGCATCCCGGAACAAGGCGAAATTATCGAACTCAACGGCTACCGTTTTATCATCGAGCAGGTATCGGACAAAAAGATTGAGAAGGTCAGGCTTCTTGTGGTGGATGAGGAGCCGGAAGATTGATATACTCAAAGCGATTTGTTTTGGGGACAATTAGAACACCGAACAAGGAACACCGATTTGGAATCCCTGAGCTAGTCGAACCGTGGTCACTGTGGCCACTGAGCTCATCGAAGTGAGCGCTGCACTGAGCCTGTCGAAGTGCGAAGTCGAAGTGCCCATTTCAAAAATCTTTATTCGTTAACCTGTACTGAGCCCGTCGAAGTATCGGTGTTCGATATTCCCAAGACTTGTCCCAAACCTGTTCGTAACGAGTATATATTGGGCAGGCCGCTGTGCCTATCACGTTAGCTACCTCGCGGCGGCCACGCCGCAAACTTTTTTCTTGTCTAAGATCCCGGTACATGCCTTGTGCGGCTGGTGGCGTTTGATGTGGGCGTGATGTTTGGTTAAAACGCCGTATTATTATGGTCGCAGCGCCTATGTTTGGGCATTGACCTGACAACCAACGGGCGCGAAAATCCGTTGTTAATACATTATCTCCGGCACTAATTTGAACTGGCCTCCGGATGATTAGATGGAAGTCCATATACTACTCCTTTCCGGTACAGCTGGTCATCCTGCAGTTTAGGAATCACTTTCTCTTTGTGGTGATATGGTTGCTGATTCTGGGCTCTTTTATGGGCTGGATCGGGGCCAATTTTGGTCTGCATTATGTGTTTTTGACACCGGAATACCTGGGAAGAGTATCCTTTCTGAGCTATTTTATTGTGGGTATAGCCTTTGGTATTTTCCTGTTTTCCTGGAATCTATCCACCTATTTGCTCAGTGCGTTTCGCTTTCCGTTTTTGGCGACATTGCGGCGGCCGTTTTTGAAGTTTTGTGTCAATAACGGTTTGGTGCCGGTGGGGCTGTTGGCCCTGTATGTTTTCCGGATATTGCGTTTTAACCTGGGCCATGCGCGGCTGTCGTGGCTGCTGGCCCATGTGTTGGCTCTGGTGGGGGGGACAGCCTTTTTCACCGTGATGCTGATTTTATATTTTAAGTGGACCAACAAGGATATATTCAGTTTTCTCAAACAGCGAAAATCACCTCCGGATCTGTCCCCGCCCATTATTGGTACGCAGCGATTGACCAAGACGGATTTTTACCGGCTCTCACGCCGTACCTGGCGGGTGGACCGTTTTCTGACGGAGACCTTGCGATGGAGACCTGTCCGTGGCATCGGCCACTATGACATCAAGATTCTGATGCGCGTGTTTCGTCAAAACCATCTGAATGTACTGGTCGTGCAGCTGTTGCTCATGCTGACCCTGATAGGCTTGGGTTTTATGATGGAAAACAGATATTTCCGGATACCGACCGCGGCCAGTCTGTTGATTTTGTATGCCGTGATTATCGCCGTGATTGGTGCCGTCAGTTTTTGGTTTAAGCGTTGGACGGCGTTGGTGTGGGTGTTGCTTTTGTTGTTGATCAATCAGGTGACCAAGTACGATTTCTTTGACATCAACTGCAAGGCTTACGGGCTGGACTACCAGCAGGCCCCGGTTTCGTATGACAACGTGGCGTTGGCGGAATTATTGACGGACAGTGTCGTACAGCGGGATCGAGCCGAAGCCATCGAAATACTGAATCGCTGGCGCAGCAAGTTTCCGGCCGGGCGCAATCCGAAAATGGTGTTGGTGTCAGCCAGTGGGGGCGGGCTCAAAGCGACGCTGTGGACCATGCACGTGCTGCAGCAGTTGGACAAAGCTACCGGGGAGCGGTTTTTTGATCATACCGTCTTGATAACCGGCGCCTCGGGAGGGATGTTGGGGGCCGCGTATTATCGGGAGTTGATGTTGCGCAAGCGTCTGGGGCAGGATATTGATCCCCAGTCGCCGGTGTTCCGGGAAAAAGTGTCCAGGGACTTGTTGAATTCTATCTATTTTGCCATTGTGACCAATGACATTTTCATTCCACTGACTACGGCCAAAAACAAGGGGATTGAGCAGCGCCGCGACCGGGGGTATATGTTTGAATTGCAGTTCAATGAGAATACCGATTCGGTACTGGACAAACCGCTGGAAGCGTATCGTGAGCCCGAACGTCAAGCCCTCATTCCCCGGATTATCCTGTCACCGTCCGTGGTCAATGACGGACGGCAGTTGATGATTTCGCCGTTTGACATCAGCTATATGATGGTATCTAATGTCGAGCAATTTCGGCGGCGCAACATCAGCCCGGATGCGATAGACTTTCATCGTTTGTTCCGGGATCAGAAGGCAGACAGTTTGAGTTTTGTGTCGGCCTTGCGCATGAATGCAACCTATCCCATTGTGCTGCCGTCGGTCAATTTGCCATCGGATCCGTCGCTGGAGATTGCGGATGCCGGCTTCCGGGACAATTTGGGGAGCTCGGCGGCCATGCGATTTGTGGCGGCGTTTAAGGACTGGATTCGGGCACACACATCCGGGGTGATATTTGTGCAGATAGCAGGCTGGCAAAAATTTGACAAGGCTTATGAACGCGAGAAAGCGGGCTGGATTGCGAGTTTGTTTGAGCCATTTGGTATTCTGACGGATTTGTCAGAATTGCAGGACTACGAGGGCGATACCGAATTTGGCTTGGTTGCCAAGTTGCTGGGAGACGACCAGGTGGATCAGGTGCGGTTTGAGTATATCCCCACGGAGTCCGGAGCCCGTGCGAGTATGAGTTTTCATCTGACCGATTTTGAGAAGGCGGATATCATCCGGTCTTTTGACCACCCCGACAATCGTCGGGCGGAGCAGTTGCTTTTGGAATTGATTGGAGAAACAAAATAGAGCGGCAATTTTTCATCTGTAACTGTTTAGGTGCTCCTGTTTTTAGCGCAAAAACAAGGGGTACCTAAACAGTTACTTTCATCTTTTTTTGCGACGCGCTGCCCACTTTTCCTTTTGGCGGCGTATGACCATCTGTGCTACGCGTCGCGCCGGTTCCGTAGCGGTCGTCAAAGCCTGGTGCAGTTGGCTTTCATCCAGGTCAATGCGATACATCAGGTGGAAGAAATATTCGGGGCGCGAGGCGATGAGCTCTTCGATGCGGCGGGTGAGCAAGTCTTCCAAAGCGGATTCGGAGAGTCCTGCCGCTGCTTGCAGATCGAACTGTCGCGCGATGACTTCCGAGAGACTTTCTTTCCAGGACACGGTTAGGACAATTGAGCAAAGTTCAAGATAGATTCTACATATTTACGGGAATTGGACAAGCGCGGCACTTTGTTTTGTGCGCCGGCGCGCTTGCGCGCCTGCATCCAGCGCACGAAAGTGCCAGGCGGCACGACGGACAATTGCAAGCGCGTCAAGGCCAGGTCGCCGGTGCGTTTGGCAGCATAGTCGGTGTTGATGCTTTGGAGCCGGCGGTCCAGTCGTTGGGCGAAGTCTTCGAGGTCGGCCGGCGGTTTGGTAAATTCGATGACCCAATGATGACCGCCCTTTTCGTCACTTTGCATAAAGCGCGGCCCGACGGTATATTCATACACCACGGCGCCGGTCTCCGCACAGGTTTCTGCCAAGGCACGGTCCGTATTGTGGATCATGACTTCTTCGCCAAAAATGTTGATGTACTGCTTGGTGCGCCCGGTAATGATGATTTTGTACGGCTGCAATGAGGTAAAGCGGATGGTGTCGCCGAGCCGGTAGCGCCACAAACCCGAATTGGTCGTCAAGACCAATTCGTAATCCGTATCCGTCCGCACTTCCCCCAGGGAGATTGTCTTGGGCTGGTCGCGGTGGATTTCGTCAAAGGGGATAAACTCGTAGTACATACCGTTGTCGAGGAGTAGGAGCATGCCCTCGTCATCCAGGTCATTTTGGATAGCGAAGAAGCCTTCGGATGCGTTGTAAATTTCCATGTAGCTGAATCTGTCGGACGGGATGAGCTTTTTGAACTGCTCGCGGTAGGGGCTGAATCCGACGCCGCCGTGGAAATAAACTTGTAAGTGGGGCCACAGTTCGAGCAGGTGGCTTTTGCCGGTCACTTCCAGGATCCGGCGAAACAGTACCAGATTCCAGGTCGGTACGCCGCCGAACATACCGATGTCGTTTTTTTGGATGAGTTCCCGGACGGTTTGTTCAATTTTTTCTTCCCAAGAAGGCAGGAGTGCGATTTCGCGGCTCGGCACATAAAACGGCCTTCCGATGGCCGGCATATTGGCGATCATGAGTGCGGAGATGTCGCCGATTTGTGTCTCCGGATGGGCTGGGAAAGAGGAGATGCTGCCGGGCAGGATGATGTTTTTGTACATGAAGATAGCGGCATCGGGGCGCTGCTGATAAAAGAGTACGACACTATCCCACCCGCCCTGGATATGGCAGGTTTCCAGGTTG